>NZ_JAVAYA010000007.1:0-212904 GCF_041954855.1 Agrobacterium sp. LR_9 | reverse complement strand
CCGATGGAGGAAAGCAGCGCGAGGATGAGGTAGAGCAGGCAGGCGATGCTGTAGAAGAAGAAGGCTTCCTTGCTGACGCGGGCGGCAATGCCGGTCTGGCGAACGATATCGGCAAGGCCGATGATCGAGACGTAAGAGGTGTCTTTCAGCAGGATGACCCAGAGATTGGTCATGCCGGGAAGGGCGATCCTGACCAGCTGCGGAATGATGATGAGCACCATGGTGCGGCCCCGCGAAAGCCCCAGTGCCGCACCCGCCTCATATTGCCCCTTCGGTATGGCCTTGAAGGCGGACAGCAGCACTTCGGACGCATAGGACGAAAACACCACGGACAGCGCCACCATGCCCGCCACGAAGGCGTTGATCTCGACCGGACCGGTGATGCCGACATAACCGGCCACCGATTGCAGCAGCATCTGGATGCCGTAATAGACGATGAAGAGCGTCAGGAGTTCCGGCAGGCCGCGGAAGATGGTGGTGTAGATGCCGGTCGCCAGCCGCAGCGATTTTTCTTCCGATTGTGCGGCGAGCGCGATGAGAAAACCGATCAGCAGCCCGACGGGCAGGGTGGCGAGCGCCAGCGAGATGGTGACCTTGACGCCGAAGGCGATTTCATCGCCCCATCCTGCATCGCCGCAGGCGACCAGGGTGCCGTTTCCGAAAAGCGAGAAGAGACCGACCGGCCCGCAGAAGGGATCGAGAAGTGTCGAGACATAGGTCCAGAACGCACCTATGGCGGAAAATGCTCCGCTCATGCCAATTTTCCCCTGCGGTCTTAAGCCGCCGTGATTGTTATCGTGACGTTTTCAAACAAAAATGGCGGAAGGGCAAGCCTTCCGCCACGAGATTTCAACAGATCGAACCGGCTTAATCGCCGTAAACGTCGAAATCGAAGTATTTTTTGTTGATCTCCTGATACTTGCCGCTGGCGCGGATACCGGCGATTGCGGCCGTAAACTTGTCAGCCAGCGCCGTGTCGCCCTTGCGCACAGCAATGCCTGCGCCATTGCCGTTGATCTCGGGATCGACCTTGAGCGGCGTCAGGATCTTGCAGCAGGCGCCCGCATCCGTCTTCAGCCATTCCGACAGCACGACGATATCGTCGATGACGGCGTCGATACGGCCATTGGCGATGTCGAGCTTATATTCGTCGGCGGTCGGATACATCTTCACGTCGGCATCCGGGAAATGCTTTTCGGCATAATTGGAGTGGGTGGTGGAACCCTGCGCGCCGAGCGACTTGCCCTTCAGATCGTCGACGGACTTGATCGGCGAATCCTTCGGCACGGCGATGGCCGGCGGGGTGTTGTAATATTTCTTGGAGAAGTCGACCTTCTCGAGACGCTCGGGCGTGATCGACATGGACGCGATGATGGCGTCGAACTTCTTGGCCTGAAGGGCGGGGATGATGCCGTCCCAGTCATTGGTGACGAAGGTGCATTCGGCCTTCATTTGTTCGCACAGCGCCTTGGCGATGTCGATGTCGAAGCCGGTCAGCGTGCCGTCGGCTTCGAGATTGTTGAAGGGCGGATAGGCGCCTTCGGTGCCGATAACGATCTTGTCCTGCGCGAGGGCAGCACCTGAAAACAGCGAGATGGCGGCAATCGATACGGCTGCGAGCAGACGGGTGGAAATAGGCATTTCGATCCTCTCTTTTGGTCGTTCATCCGCGGTCTGTTGTTGTTTTCAGTGCGGACGCCATGGGCGCAGGGCGCAGCGGATGATACCGCCTGTAGCCTTCAGCGCGGATGCGATTATTCATCCGGTTGGTCAAAAAATGCAACTGCAATATTAGTGACCGCGATTGTGCCGCAGAGCTTCCACGAAAACGCCTTGATCTGTTCATTTCCGGTACAGAAGGCTTTGTCCATCATGGGAACCGAAGTGTGTGCGAGGCGTTGACCAGCGCCTGCACGCGCAGCCGGAATCAAGATGTCGCAAGACTGGCGACCAATAATGGCAGATGAGGAAACACCGATGCTGAAGAAGAACACATTGCTGACGGGGGTGGTTTTCCCCCTCATGTCGCTGGCGATTGCGGTGGAGCCGGCCGCGGCCGGTTTTGCCGGTGCTGCGCGGGCGCAGACGCCCGTGTCGCAGGCGCTTCCCGGCGATGCTGCGACCGGTCAGGTGATTCTGGCGCAGGCGCAGCCGGAAGAACCGAACCCGGAAGAGGAACTGCGCAAGCGTCGCAAGCAGGCCGAAGAGGAGCAGCCGCAGGCCGAGCCCCAACGACAGGAGCGTGCGCCGGAGCCGCAGCGCGAACCGGAGTCCAAGCGCGAAGCCGCGCCTGCCGAACCGCGCCCTGAGCCACAACGGGAACCCCAGCGGGAGCCGCAGCCCGAACCCCAGCGGGAACCGCAGCAGCGCGAGGCCCGCCCGGAGCCCGCGCCGGTCGAGCAGCCGCAGGAGCGCCCCCGCAAACCCGAACGCGCGCAGGAGCCGCAGGGCGAGGGCGAACAGCGCCCCGCACGCCAGCGCGAGGCCACGCCCGAAGCCGCACCGGCAGAAGAGCAGCCGAAGGAACGTCCGCGCAAGCCGGAACGGGCCGAGCAGCCCGCAGGTGAGGGCGAGCAGCGTCCCGAGCGTCCCCGCAAGGAGCGCGCGAAGGAACCCGCTGCCGAACAGGAGCCCGCAGCACGCCCTGAAAATGCCGGCGAGCCGGCCAAGCCCCGCGAACAAGCACCCGCCAAAAAGCCACCGGTAGAGGAAAAGGCCCCGGAACAGAAAGCCGAACCGGCCGAAAAAGCCGTTCCGGAGAAAAAGCCGGCCGCCCCCGAGCCCGCCGCGAAGGAAGCACCGGTTCCGACCGAAGCGCCGACGCCCGCGCGTCCGCCGGCACCTGAAGCCCAGCCCAACCCCGCACCGGGCCGTCAGCCCTCGGAACAGCCGCCGGTAGAGGGTCAGGGCAGAACCGAACCCGCAGCCCCGCTGCCAGGCGCGCCGACGCCGCCGCCGAGCGGTACGACAACCGGACAGGCGCCGGCCGGTGAACCCGTTCCCAATCAGGTCGCTGTTCCGCAGACGGAAGCGCCGCCGATGACGAAGGAGGAACTGGACAAGGCCAAGGCCATCGCCAAGGACCCGTCCAAGACCGCCGATACCGTCATTCTGCCGGTCGACAAGGGCGCTGCCGTTCTCGACAGCGACAAGGAAGTGGAACGTTCCGGCAACCGCCAGACCCGCGAGGAGCGCCGTCGTGAACGCGAACAGGCGGGTGACGTGAAGGTCCCGACCTCCGACGCCGAAGCGCAGCGCGCCGGCGCCGCCGAAGGCAAGGCCCCGCCGCCGCCCGTCAAGATGGAAGCCATCACCTCGCAGCAGGGCGAGCGTGTCGACCGCCGCCCGCAATATGAGCGGCCGGAAGGCGTGCGCGAATGGCAGCCGCGCGAAGGCCGCCCGCGTGACCGTGACCGCGATGCGCCGATCATCCTGCAATTCGGCGACCGTGTCGTGGTGCGCGGCGACGACAACCAGCGCTTCATCCGCGATGGCGGCGAGCCCTACTACGAGCGTCTGCCCGGCGGCCGTGTCCGCGAAACCGTGGAGCGTCGTGACGGAACGCAGGTGGTGACGATCCGCAACCGTTATGGCGACGTGATCCAGCGCTCGCGCATCGACGATCGCGGCCGCGAATATGTGCTGTTCTATGCACCGGAGCTGATGGAAGATCCCGACCGCGACTACGTCTATCGCGATCCGGGCCTCGACCTGCCGCCGATGCGCCTGCGCATTCCCGTGACGGACTACATCATCGACACCTCGAGCGATCCGGACCGCGATTATTACCGCTTCCTGGAACAGCCGCCGGTCGAGCCGGTGGAGCGTGTCTATTCGCTGGATGAAGTGCGTTATTCGGCCCGTATCCGCGACAAGGTGCGCCGTATCGACCTCGATACCATCACCTTCGCCACCGGCAGCGCCGAAATCCCGATGACGCAGGCCCGTTCGCTGCGCAAGGTGGCGGATGCGATCAACAAGGCGCTGGACAAGAACCCGGGTGAAACCTTCCTGATCGAGGGTCATACCGACGCCGTCGGCTCGGATGAAAGCAACCTCGTTCTTTCCGACGAGCGCGCCGCTTCCGTCGCCAATGTCTTGACCGATGTTTACGGCATTCCGCCGGAAAACCTCGCGACGCAAGGTTATGGTGAGCGTTATCTGAAGGTCCAGACGCTCGGCCCGGAACAGCAGAACCGCCGCGTCACCATCCGCCGCGTGACGCCGCTGGTGAAGCCGGTCGCCCAGAACTGATCGGGTTCGACAGGAAAAACAAAGGCCCGGAAGCGCAAGCTCTCCGGGCCTTTTTTGTTGCTTACGATGTCCCCAGCGCCGAGGCGTTTGGCAAAGCTTGATCATCCGCAATCCGTCACCCCGGACCAGATCCGGGGTCCAGCGTGATCAAGTCCTTGATCACGAAAGACTCTTTCACGGCGCAGACGCGCCGTGGCTGGATGCCGGATCTAGTCCGGCATGACGGAGGAGAGGTTTTCGAACCCTGCCGTCACTTGCAAACTTGAGGATAATCCCAAACCCGGCGGTTAATTCAGCGCCACCGCAATCTCCGCTGCCAGCTGCGCATTGTTGCGCACCAGCGCGATATTGGTTTCCAGGCTACGGCCATCCGTCAGGCGGAAGATGTCGCCGAGCAGGTAGGGGGTGACTTCCTTGCCGGTGATATCGTCGCGCTCGGCGTGGGAGATGGCGCGGTTGATGTAGATTTCCATTTCCTCGCGTGGAATTTCGTCCTCTTCCGGCACGGGATTGGCCACCAGCATGCCGCCATCGATGCCGAGCTGTTCGCGGGTTGTCTGGAAATTGGCGATTGCCGCCGGGCTGTTGAGCGAAAGCGGGCTCGGCAGGCCGGAGGAGCGCGACCAGAAAGCCGGGAATTCTTCCGAGCCGAAAGTGACGACCGGCACGCCATTGGTTTCGAGAACCTCAAGCGTCTTCGGAATATCGAGAATGGCCTTGGCGCCGGCGCAGACGACGATCACGCCGGTCTTCGCAAGCTCGGTCAGATCGGCGGAGATGTCGAAGGTCTCTTCCGCGCCCTTGTGCACGCCGCCAATGCCGCCGGTGGCGAAAACGCGGATGCCGGCGCGGGCGGCGGCGATCATGGTGGCGGCCACCGTGGTAGCACCCGTGCGGCGCTCGGCGATCGCGAAGGCGATGTCGGCGCGCGAGACCTTCATGGCGTCGGTGGTCTGGGCCAGAGCCTCGAGCTGGTCTTTCTCAAGGCCGATATGCAGAGTGCCGTGAATGACCGCGATGGTGGCCGGAACCGCACCCTGATCGCGGATGATCTGTTCGACGCTTTCCGCCATCTCGATATTGCCGGGATAGGGCATGCCGTGGGTGATGATGGTCGATTCAAGCGCCACGATCGGCGCACCGCGCTGCTTGGCGGCGGCGACTTCCTGAGAATAGACGATGGGCAGGAGTGGAGAGATAGGGCGGGTCATTTCATCTGTTCCAGTTTTTAAAAGCGGGTTCATGCCAGCATTTCAGCCCGGGGAACAAGCCCCAACATGGCTTCGACACTGTCTTTTGATAGTTCGTGGGAGGTGGCGAAGGGTGACTGCACGGTGATGGCCGCTGCCGCCGCGCCTTGCCTCAACGCTTCCGCAATCGTCTTTCCCTCGGCGATGGCGGCGAGATAACCCGACGCCATCGCGTCGCCCGCGCCGGTCACGTCCTTCACCTCGCGGATGAGGGGCGGATGGAGGATCGCCGTCTCCGTCCTGCTGAAGGCCACCACCTCGCTTGCGCCGCGGGTGACGACGCCGCCGGCAAGCCCGGCCTTGCGCAGGATGTCGGGCCAGTCGCGGACATTGGCCGTCGTTTCGCCGGTGAGCGCGCGGGCTTCCGCCTCGTTCATGAAGAGAATGTCGATATCGCCGAGCGCCGCTTTCAGCTTCACCGCCTTGGCGGGGGATATGGCGATGGCCGCCAGCGGCTTTTCGCAGGCGCGGGCGACGAGGCCGAGCGCCGTCAGCGTGTCTTCCGGCAGATTGGCGTCGCAGAGCAGGATGTCGCTCGCCGTGATCGCCTCGCGCACGGCGCGTATCTTGAGGCGGCGCGGGGTGAAGAGCTTATAAAGGTCCATATCGGCCAGCGCGATGACCAGATTGCCGTCGCGCTCCAGAATGGCGGTGTAGCTCGGCGTGCGGCGGTCGAGGAAGGTGAAGGGCGTGTCTTCCACGCCCGCCTGCCGTGCGGCCTCCGCCACCGCCTCACCGGTCGCGTCGCCGCCGCGTGGGGCGATGATGCGGACCTGAAAACCGAGGCGGGAAAGATTGCGCGCGGCGTTGAAACCGCCGCCGCCGGCCTCTTCCATCCAGGAGCCAGGGTTGCTCGCGCCGGGCGCCGTCTCAGTCTCGATCATGCCGCGCCTGTCGATATGCGCGCCGCCCAGAACGAGTATTTTCTTCACGCTTGCGTTTCCCTCTTTGGCGGATGGAAAGACCGGACGATTCGGCCTAAACTGACGTCTTCCTGACCTCGCATCCGGTTTGCGGCCATGGGCCGGGCACGGAAAAACGAAAGCAGAACAAACGACTTATCGCTATTTGTTTTCAATATGCTGGCTCAGCCTTGCGAAATGAGAACAAATAGAGTACATACCGTTTCCATACTGCTTCATTGCCTGTGCGGCTTCAATAACCTAAAGGTGGTTCGGATGGCACAAAATTCTTTGCGTCTCGTAGAGGATAAATCGGTGGATAAAAGCAAGGCACTGGAAGCGGCGCTCTCCCAGATCGAACGGTCGTTCGGCAAGGGATCGATCATGAAGCTCGGTTCCAATGAAAACGTGGTTGAAGTGGAGACCGTTTCGACGGGTTCGCTCAGCCTGGATATCGCGCTCGGCATCGGCGGTCTGCCGAAGGGGCGCATCATTGAAATTTATGGCCCGGAAAGCTCGGGCAAGACGACGCTGGCATTGCAGACCATTGCCGAAGCCCAGAAGAAGGGTGGCATCTGCGCCTTCGTGGACGCCGAACATGCGCTCGATCCGGTCTATGCCCGCAAGCTTGGCGTGGATCTGCAGGGTCTTCTGATCTCGCAGCCGGATACGGGCGAACAGGCGCTGGAAATTACCGATACGCTGGTGCGTTCCGGCGCGGTTGATGTGTTGGTCGTCGACTCCGTTGCGGCGCTGACGCCGCGGGCCGAAATCGAAGGCGAAATGGGCGACAGCCTGCCGGGTCTTCAGGCCCGTCTGATGAGCCAGGCGCTGCGCAAGCTGACCGCTTCGATCTCCAAGTCGAAGTGCATGGTGATCTTCATCAACCAGATCCGCATGAAGATCGGCGTCATGTTCGGTTCGCCGGAAACGACGACGGGCGGTAACGCTCTGAAGTTCTATGCGTCCGTTCGTCTCGACATTCGCCGCATCGGCTCCGTCAAGGAGCGCGAAGAGGTTGTCGGCAACCAGACGCGCGTCAAGGTCGTCAAGAACAAGATGGCGCCGCCCTTCAAGCAGGTGGAATTCGACATCATGTATGGCGAAGGCGTTTCCAAGACCGGTGAGCTTGTCGATCTCGGCGTGAAGGCCGGCATCGTCGAGAAGTCCGGTGCATGGTTCTCCTATAACAGCCAGCGTCTGGGGCAGGGGCGTGAAAACGCCAAGATGTTCCTGCGCGACAATCCGGAAACGGCCAACGAAATCGAACTGGCACTGCGCCAGAATGCCGGCCTGATCGCCGACCGCTTCCTGCAGAATGGCGGCCCGGAAGCCGGTGACAGCGACGGTGACGACGGCTGATTTGGGTAAAGCTGCGGCGTGTTCTCCGCCCGGCTGCTGCGCTCGATATGAATTGGCATAACAAAAAGGCCGTGCGATTTGCCTCGCATGGCCCTTTTTGTTTGTCGGCGCGCCTTCGCGGGCCTCCATGGCTGGACAGGGCCGGGTGCGGACGATAAAAGCCAGTGATTTTGCAATATAGCCATCCTTCGGGGTGGAAGTGATGGACTCCAGCTGTGAGCGGTGTGTGGGCATGAGCGGTGTGAATGAAATTCGGTCGACCTTTCTCGACTACTTCAAGAAGAACGGACACGAGATCGTGCCCTCCAGCCCGCTGGTGCCGCGCAACGATCCGACACTGATGTTCACCAATGCCGGCATGGTGCAGTTCAAGAACGTCTTCACCGGTCTTGAAAGCCGTCCCTATTCCACGGCCGCTTCGGCGCAGAAGTGCGTGCGCGCCGGCGGCAAGCATAACGACCTCGACAATGTCGGTTATACCGCCCGCCACCACACCTTTTTCGAAATGCTCGGTAATTTCTCCTTCGGCGATTATTTCAAGGAAGAGGCGATCACCCATGCCTGGAACCTGATCACCAAGGAATTCGGCATCGACCGCAACCGTCTGCTGGTCACCGTCTACCACACCGACGACGAGGCCTTTAACCTCTGGAAGAAGATCGCCGGTTTCTCTGACGACCGCATCATCCGCATTCCGACCAGCGACAATTTCTGGGCGATGGGCGATACCGGCCCCTGCGGTCCGTGTTCGGAAATCTTCTACGATCATGGCGATCATATCTGGGGCGGCCCGCCCGGCTCGCCGGAAGAAGATGGCGACCGTTTCATCGAAATCTGGAACCTCGTCTTCATGCAATATGAGCAGCTGACGAAGGAAGAGCGCATCGACCTGCCGCGTCCGTCGATCGACACCGGCATGGGTCTTGAGCGCATTTCGGCGCTGCTGCAGGGCAAGCATGACAATTACGATACGGACCTGTTCCGCGCGCTGATTTCCGCTTCCGTGGAAGCGACCGGCGTTCCGGCCGAAGGCGAAAAGCGCGCCAGCCACCGCGTCATCGCCGACCACCTGCGCTCGTCCGCCTTCCTGATCGCCGATGGCGTCCTGCCGTCGAACGAAGGTCGCGGTTATGTTCTGCGCCGCATCATGCGCCGCGCCATGCGCCATGCCGAACTTCTCGGCGCGCGTGAGCCGCTGATCTACAAGCTTTTGCCGGCGCTGGTGCAGCAGATGGGCCGCGCCTATCCGGAACTGGTCCGTGCCGAAGCGCTGATTTCCGAGACGCTGAAGCTTGAAGAAACCCGTTTCCGCAAGACGCTGGAACGCGGCCTGTCGCTGCTTTCCGATGCGACGTCGACGCTGCACAAGGGCGACATGCTGGATGGCGAGACCGCCTTCAAGCTCTACGACACCTATGGTTTCCCGCTGGACCTGACGCAGGATGCGCTGCGCGCCCGCGAAATCGGCGTCGATATTTCCGGCTTCACCGATGCGATGGAGCGCCAGAAGGCCGAAGCCCGCTCGCACTGGGCCGGTTCCGGCGACAAGGCGACCGAGACCGTCTGGTTCGAGCTCAAGGAAAAGCTCGGTGCGAGCGAATTTCTCGGTTACGACACCGAAACCGCCGAAGGCGTCATCCAGGCAATCGTCAAGGACGGCAAGTCGGTGGATAGCGCTGCCGATGGCGAGACGGTGCAGGTCGTCGTCAACCAGACGCCGTTTTATGGCGAGTCCGGCGGCCAGATGGGCGATACCGGCGTGATTTCCGGCGACAATGGCGCCTTTGCCGTTTCCGATACTCAGAAGAAGGGCGAAGGCCTCTTCGTGCATTTGGGCACGGTCTCCAAGGGCGGTCTGAAAGTTGGCGATGCCGTTCAGCTGACGGTCGATCATGACCGCCGCTCGCGTCTGCGCGCCAACCATTCCGCCACCCACCTGTTGCACGAGGCGCTGCGCGAAGTGCTCGGCACACACGTTGCCCAGAAGGGTTCGCTGGTTGCGCCCGAGCGCCTGCGTTTCGACGTTTCGCATCCGAAGCCGATGTCGGCCGAAGAGCTGAAGGTCGTCGAAGAAATGGCGAACGAAATCGTGCTGCAGAACTCGCCGGTCGTGACCCGCCTGATGAGCGTCGACGACGCCATTGCCGAGGGCGCCATGGCGCTGTTCGGTGAAAAATACGGTGACGAAGTTCGCGTTGTCTCCATGGGCACCGGCCTGCATGGCGCAAAAGCCAACCGTCCCTATTCCGTCGAGCTTTGCGGCGGCACGCATGTGGCGGCCACCGGCCAGATCGGCCTCATTCGCATTCTCGGCGAAAGCGCCGTCGGTGCGGGCGTGCGCCGTCTCGAAGCCGTGACCGGGCAGGGCGCGCTTGCCTATCTGGCCGAACAGGATGAGCGTGTGAAGGCGCTCGCTTCTTCGCTGAAGGTGCAGCCGGGCGATGTACTGTCGCGTGTCGAAGGTCTGCTCGATGAGCGCAAGAAGCTGGAGCGCGAACTTGCCGATGCCCGCCGGAAACTTGCCATGGGCGGCGGTTCGGCGGATGCCGGCGCAAGCGACGTCAAGCAGGTCGCGGGCGTCAACTTCCTGGCAAAATCCATGTCCGGCATCGATGCCAAGGACCTCAAGGGTCTTGCCGATGAGGCCAAGGCCAATCTCGGCTCGGGCGTCGTGCTGTTGATCGCCGTTTCCGAAGACGGCAAGGCAAGCGCTGTCGCTGCCGTGACCGAAGATCTGACAGCCCGTTTCAGCGCTGTCGATATCGTCCGCACCGCTTCCGCCGCACTTGGCGGCAAGGGCGGCGGCGGTCGCCCTGATATGGCGCAGGCGGGTGGTCCCGATGGTGCAAAGGCGCAGGATGCCATCGAGGCGGTGGCAGCGGCCCTAGCGGCCTAGCCAGTGTAAATTGAGAAGGGCGGGGTTTTACCCCGCCCTTTTGCTTTCGGTTCAAGCCCCCGGTGCACGGGCGGTTGGTGCAGGTCTTTCCGTCTTTCAGCCCGCCGCCTGCAAATCCTTTGCCGCTTCCTCATCTAGTTGTGCTGCCCGCTTGAAGGCCGGGCGGTCGGTGAGGTGGGCCATGTAATCGAGAAAGGCCGGGCGTTTTTCGATGGTGCCGAAATGCAGGCCCCAGCCGACATGGGCGCCGACATAGACATCCGCCGCCGTGAAGAGATCGCCGGCGATGAAGCGGTTTTCGCTGACGGCCCGCTCCAGTGTATTCATCACATCCGCATAGCTGCCGCAGCCGGCCATGCGCAGCTTCTCCTTGGGCACTTCGAAACCCATCGCCTTCATGCTCGCCGCCATTTCCAGCGGGCCTGCGGCGAAGAACATCCAGCGATAATAAAGCCCGCGCGCCTTGGGTGTGGGTGCAAGGTTCGCGCCGGGAAAGGCATCGGCGAGATAGGCGCAGATCGCTGCCGCCTCGGTAACGATGGTATCGCCGTGTTTGATGGCGGGCACCTTCGCCATCGGATTTATCAGCCGGTAGGCGGGCGATTTCATCGAGGTCTCGAAGCCCAGTATTTCCGTTCGGTAAGGAACGCCCACTTCCTCAAGCATCCATCGCGCGATGCGTCCGCGCGACATGGGGTTGGTGTAGAAGATCAATTCACTCATGCTTTTGCCTCCCCAAGCAAAATCGTTGAAGCATCATGGGAAAACCGATGCGGATTTCGCGCCTGCGCTTCGCATTTTTAAAGTTCGCAACATCCTTCGCGTGTTCCCTAAGATCGCGCCGATGCTCCGATGAACGTTTGACTGTGCCGGGCAAGTTATGTGCAAATAGATGCTGTTTAAGCTTTGTCTTATTGTTGTACTGGCCGCAGCACGCGGAATCGAAGTCTGCGCCTAGTACAACGGCTAATCAAGATACTGTGAACAAAAAAGAAAACCCGGCGCTGAGGCCGGGTTTTGAAGTCGCTGGGAAGGCTGGCTTAAGCCGCCATTGCCTTCTTGAGGTTTTCGTCGATCTTGTCGAGGAAGGCGGTGGTGGAGAGCCAGGGCTGGTCCGGTCCGATGAGGAGCGCCAGATCCTTGGTCATGTAGCCGCTTTCGACGGTGTCGACGCAGACGGTTTCGAGCGTTGCTGCGAACTTTGCCAGTTCCGCATTGTCGTCCAGCTTGGCGCGGTGAGCGAGGCCACGGGTCCAGGCGAAGATCGAAGCGATCGAGTTGGTCGAGGTTTCCTGACCCTTCTGGTGCTGGCGGTAGTGGCGCGTGACCGTGCCGTGTGCGGCTTCGGCTTCGACCGTGCGACCATCGGGAGACAGGAGAACGGAGGTCATCAGGCCGAGCGAGCCAAAGCCCTGAGCAACCGTGTCGGACTGCACGTCGCCGTCATAGTTCTTGCAGGCCCAGATGTAGCCGCCGGACCACTTCAGAGCGGAAGCGACCATGTCGTCGATCAGGCGGTGCTCATAGGTGATGCCGATTTCGTCGAACTGCTTCTTGAATTCGGTCTGGTAGACTTCTTCGAAGATATCCTTGAAGCGGCCGTCATAGGCCTTGAGGATGGTGTTCTTCGTGGAGAGGTAAACCGGCCACTTGCGCATCAGGCCATAGTTCATGGAGGCGCGGGCGAATTCGCGGATGGATTCGTCGAGGTTGTACATGGCAAGCGCCACGCCGGCGCTCGGGGCGTCGAAAACGTCCTTCTCGATGACCTGGCCGTCTTCACCCACGAACTTGATGGTCAGCTTGCCCTTGCCGGGGAACTTGAAATCGGTTGCCTTGTACTGGTCGCCGAAAGCGTGACGGCCGACGACGATCGGCTTGGTCCAGCCGGGAACGAGGCGCGGAACGTTCTTGCAGATGATCGGCTCGCGGAAGATGACGCCGCCCAGAATGTTGCGGATCGTGCCGTTCGGGCTCTTCCACATCTGCTTCAGGCCGAATTCCTCGACGCGCTGCTCATCTGGGGTGATGGTCGCGCACTTGATGCCGACGCCATGCTTCTTGATGGCGTGCGCTGCATCGACCGTGACCTGGTCGTTGGTGGCGTCGCGGTTTTCAACCGAGAGGTCGTAATATTCGATGTCGAGATCGAGGTATGGCAGGATCAGCTTGTCCTTGATGAGCTGCCAGATGATACGGGTCATTTCGTCGCCGTCGAGATCGACGACCGGATTGGCTACCTTGATCTTTGCCATGAATTCCTCACCTTCGAAGCTGTGGCGCCAGATGGCGCCGGTATCCGGAAAAAATATCCGGTGCGGCTATAGCATCGCGCGCGCCTGAGGCAAAGCCATGGGGGGCGCTTTTTTGGCGCAGCGCAATAACGCTTTGCGCATTGCCAAACCACAATGCCGGAATACAGTCAGGCGAATCGCTTCGCCCGCCTGTCGGGCCTATCCCGGGATCACATCATGCGGAATATTCTGCTTCTAACTGCCGCCGTCCTCTTTTCGCATAGCGCGCTCGCCGCCGGGCCTGCCGATCCCGTTCAGAAGGTGATGGATATCACCGTCAAGAACTGGTCGGGCGAGGCGGAAAACTGGAAATACGTTTTCGACGAGGACATGCTGACCAGCCTCTTCAGCAAGGATTTCGTCGCGCAATATCGCGAAGCCTCCAAGAAGCCGGCTTACGAGGCCGAAAGCGGCGAGACCGGCGATCCCTTTGGTTACGATGTCGTGACGAACTCGCAGGATGGCTGCCCGCTGGCCGATGTTTCCGTGACGCCGGGCGCGGTGAAGGACGGCGTGACGGACGTGACCGCAAAGTTCAAGCTCTGGGCCTGCATGGATGAGGCGGAGATGAAGGCGACGGTTGACGAAGTGCATTTCGATGTCATCGAGGAAGACGGCCGCCCGGTCATCAGTGATATTCATCGGGTTGGCGATGAGGGCAGGGATTCGCTGCGCGAAGAAATGACGAATATCATCAAGGGGGAGCAATAAGGGGCGTCTTGCCAGCGGGGTGGAGCCAGGCTTTCTCCGCGCCGGCTTTGATTTTGGCGCCGATCTGTGCCAGTGAAGCGCGCTTTAGCGCGTCGGGCTGAAAATCGATGCGACGCTTCAACACACGGACAAAAGACGATGGCAGGCACAAACAGCGATCTCGAACTTGTGGCGGAAGGCCCGGCGATCATTCTCGTCGAACCGCAGCTCGGCGAAAATATCGGCATGGTGGCGCGGGCCATGGCCAATTTCGGCCTGGCCGAATTGCGTCTGGTCAATCCGCGTGACGGCTGGCCGAGCGAGAAGGCGCGCGCCGCAGCCTCCAAGGCCGATCACGTCATTGACGCCACGAAGGTATTCGAGACGCTGGAAGAAGCGATCAAGGACCTGAACTTCGTTTATGCAACGACCGCGCGCGAGCGCTACGGTTTCAAGCCGGTGCGTGCGCCCGTCACCGCCGCCGATACGCTCAGGGCAAAATTCAAGGCTGGCGAAAAGACCGGTATCCTCTTCGGCCGCGAGCGCTGGGGGCTGACCAATGAGGAAGTGGCGCTGGCCGACGAGATCGTGACATTTCCGGTCAATCCCGCTTTTGCCTCGCTCAATATCGCGCAGGCCGTGCTTTTGATGTCCTATGAATGGATGAAATCCGGCATGGACGATCTGGGAGAGACGCTTTTTCAGTCCGTCGAGCAGCGTCCTTCGACCAAGGAACAGGTTTTTGGCCTGTTCGAACATATCGAGGAAGCGCTGGATGCGCGGGGTTATTTTCATCCCGCTGAAAAAAAGCCGAAAATGGTCGACAATCTGCGCGCCGTGCTGTCGCGACGCGGTTTTTCCGAGCAGGAAATCAGTGTTTTCCGTGGCGTGATCAATTCGCTCGACCGCTTTCCACGGCAGTGGCCGAAGCAGGCGGGAAGGGCAGCGGGGCCGTCGGTTGAGGGAGCAGGGGAGAATGCTGAAGACGAGTGAGGCGGCGGCCGATGTGCTGAAACCGGTGCTGGTGTTCGATTCCGGCATTGGCGGGCTGACCGTGCTGCGCGAGGCGCGGGTGCTGATGCCCGAGCGCGGCTTCATCTATGTGGCCGACGATGCGGGTTTTCCCTATGGCGGCTGGGAGGAGGAAGCGCTGAAGGCGCGCATTCTTTCGCTCTTTGACAAGCTGCTGGACGACTATAGCCCGGAAGTCTGCATCATCGCCTGCAACACCGCCTTCACGCTCGCTGGCGCGGATCTTCGCGCCCGCTTTCCGCAGATGACCTTCGTTGGCACTGTGCCCGCCATCAAGCCGGCAGCGGAGCGCACCCGCTCGGGCCTCGTTTCCGTGCTGGCGACACCGGGCACCGTCAAGCGCGCCTATACGCGCGATCTCATTCAGTCCTTCGCCAGCCAATGTCATGTCCGCCTCGTCGGCTCTGAAAACCTGGCGCGCATGGCAGAAAGCTGGATCAGGGGCGAGCCGGTTTCGGATGAGGCGGTGCTTGCCGAAATCGAACCCTGCTTCATCGACAGCGAGGGAAAACGCACGGATATCGTCGTTCTTGCCTGCACCCATTACCCCTTCATGGCCAATCTGTTTCGCAGGCTGGCGCCATGGCCGGTGGATTGGCTTGACCCCGCCGAGGCGATTGCGCGGCGCGCGCGCCACCTTGTGCCGCTGCCGCAGGATGCCGAGCATCCGGATGGTTTCGATTTTGCCGTTTTCACCTCCGGCAAGCCGGATTTCGCCACCCGGCGGCTGATGCAGGGTTTCGGTCTCAGCGTTTCGGTGGCCTGAGCGCCTGTTGCATTTTTGCATCTGTTTTATCCGTCTTTTGCAATTCGAGATTGCGACCACTTGTCGCGCCGGGTTTCTTGTGTAAGATGCACCTTGTCTGTAACCGCTATAAATGGAGGCGTGGAATGACCAATGACATCAATATGCGCCTTAACGGCATGTCAGGCCTTTCCGGCATGTTTATCGGCGGTTATGTGATGCGAGGCATCTCCCTCCGATAAGGCTTATGGCCTAATTTCCCTGCCGTTTGGCATTTTCACTTCGTCCGACATGTGACTTGCGCGTTTGCGTGGCATGAGTGCTGCGCGCACCGTTTCGGCATGTCGTTTTCCATCGATAAAGGACCTGGCCGCTTTGCCGCGCCGGGATGGATTTCCCATGCAGAAAAATCAACCATTGGTAGCATATGCGCTGCCGGATGCGGTCGATCGCTTGTTCGTCACATTCGGTGTCTGGAAAACCCTGAAGGCGGTTCTCATCGCCGCACTGGTGCCGCGTGCACCGCCGACTGATCCTGCCGACCTGCCAGAGCGCCTTCTGGTCGATATCGGCCTTGACCCCTCCCGGGTGAAGCGGCGGCGGGATTGGGAGGTTCCTTACTGGGCGCCCCGGTTTTGATTGGCAAAGGCCTCTCCGGCAAAGAAATGTCGGGGAGGCCGCCGCATCTCTGCCGTTACGTATTGTATAGCGATGCGATACAGGGTACGCTGTTCTTATGATCGTCAGTTTCCGACACAAAGGACTGGAAGCTTTTTATCGTTCCGGGATGACGAAGGGTATTCAGCCTGCGCATGCCGCCAAGCTTGGTCGAATACTAACCTTGCTTGAGGTTGCGGCAGGCGTTCCCGATCTTAATCTTCCTGGTCTTAAACTTCATCCGTTAAAGGGTGACATGAGGGGCCACTGGTCCATATGGGTGAATGGAAACTGGCGTGTGACGTTTCGATTTCTGGATAGCGACGTCGAACTTGTCGACTATCAGGACTATGACTGAAGGGAATTGTTCCAATGATGAAATTTCCTGTTCATCCCGGTGAGTTGTTACGGGAAGAGGTTATTGCCGCACTTCAGCTTTCCGTAACAGACGCTGCTGAAAGGCTTGGAATGTCGCGCGTAGCGCTTTCGCGGGTCTTGAACGGACGGGCAGGGGTCAGCCCAGACCTTGCCTTACGGTTGGAGCGGGCAGGGGTCAGCACCGCGCGGGCATGGCTTGCCATGCAGTCGAATTACGATCTTGCACAGGCGATGAAACGTGAGCAGCCGCCCGTTCGTCCGTTGGATGACAGGGCGGCATAATCTTCGAAGATTTGGCTTGATACCTTCTGGTTTTGGTGGCTTGCTCCCAAAGATCAGATAGGGAGATTCCTCATGCCGCTGGAAAACTGGCTGGCCTTCGTGGCCGCATCCGCCATCATGCTTGCCATTCCGGGACCGACGATCCTGCTGGTGATTTCTTATGCGCTGGGCCATGGCCGCAAGGCCAGCACGGCGACGGTGACGGGCGTGGCGCTTGGTGATTTCACCGCAATGACGGCTTCCATGCTGGGGCTCGGCGCGCTGCTTGCCACATCGGCGGCGCTTTTCACCGGGCTTAAATGGATCGGTGCGGCTTACCTCATCTATCTCGGCATCAAGCTGTGGCGTTCGCCGGTCAGCGGCGAGGGGGCGGAAGGGACGGGCGTGACCGGCCGTGAAAGACCGCTCAAAATCTTCCTGCATGCCTATATCGTGACCGCGCTGAACCCGAAGAGCATCGTGTTCTTCGTGGCCTTCCTGCCGCAGTTTCTGGTGCCGACGCTGCCTTTCTGGCCGCAGGTGCTGATTTTCGAAGTCACATTCCTGGTGCTTGCCACTGTCAATGCGGCGCTTTATGGACTTCTGGCAAGTGCCGCCCGCAATACGATCCGCAAGCCGAAGGTTCAGCGCATCGTCAACCGCACGGGCGGCGGTCTCCTGATCGGCGCCGGCCTCATTTCCTTCGGCTGGAAGAGGGCGGTCGCGCCGTAAGGCAGCTCTCGATCGCCTGAAATTCGGACATAACAAAATGGCATTGCCGCATATATTTCTTGCCCTGATTACCGTGTTTTTGTGGGGCTTCAACTTCGTCGTCATCAAGGTGGGCGTCGCCGATATGCCGCCCCTGTTTCTGACGGGTGTGCGTTATCTCTTTGCGGCGGTGCCCCTGGTGTTCTTCCTGCCGAAACCCAATGTGCCTTGGAGACACATGATCGTTTACGGCATGGCCATGGGCTTCGTGCAGTTCGGCCTGCTTTATCCCGCCATCAAGCTCGGGCTACCGGCGGGGCTCGCTTCGCTCGTCATGCAGTCGCAGGCCTTCTTCACGCTGGCGCTTGCCGTGGTGTTCCTCGGTGAACGGCCATTGCCGTCGCAGGTCTTCGGCGCGATCATCGCTTTTGGCGGGCTGGCGGTCATCGGTGTGGAGCGGATGACGGCGGCGGCGCTGGTACCGTTGCTCATGGGCGTCGGCTCCGCGATTGCCTGGGCCTGTGGCAACATCGTCAATCGCCGTATCGGTCAGGTCAATGCCGTCTCTTTCGTTGCCTGGACCAGTCTTGTGCCTGTTCTGCCATTGATCCTGCTGTCGCTCGTGGTGGAAGGGCCGGAAGCGATTGCCGAAGGGGTGGCCAATGCGACCCCGACCATGGCTTTTGTGGTTATCTACATGGCCTATGGCGCGACGATCGTGGGTGCTGGGATATGGAGTTACCTGCTTCTGCGCTATCCGGCTGGAACGGTGGCGCCATTTTCGCTGCTGGTGCCAATTGTCGGGTTTATCAGCGCCTACCTCGCTTTTGCCGAACATATTACCGTTTTCGAAGTGGCCGGCGCAGCACTGGTCATTCTGGGGCTCGCCCTCAATGTCTTTGGCCGGCGCATCGGCGCTTCACGCTTTTGGGTGAGGTCCGCGCAGGGCTAAGAGCGAATTGCCTGTGCATTATCGGCACGGGTGAGACGCAACAGACAATTTTTTGCTAAAGACCATGTTCGGCCGTCCCTTTAGGGAATCGGTCATGATATGCAGCACAGGGAATGGAACATTGCAGGTCGGTATCGACATGGGAACCCTAGCGGGCGGGCAGCAGGCCAAGCTCGATATCGAGGAATTGCTCGCGACGCGTTTGCTGGTGCAGGGCAATTCCGGTTCCGGCAAGTCGCATCTGCTTCGCCGGCTGCTCGAGCAATCGGCGCAATGGGTGCAGCAGGTCATCATCGATCCCGAAGGTGATTTCGTCACGCTTTCCGACAAGTTCGGTCATGTGGTGGTGGATGGCGAGCGCACCGAAGCGGAGCTTGCCGGCATAGCCAACCGCATTCGCCAGCACCGCGTTTCCTGCGTGCTGACGCTGGAAGGCCTCGATATTGAACAGCAGATGCGGGCCGCCGCCGCCTTCCTCAACGGCATGTTCGATGCGGATCGTGAATTCTGGTATCCGGTGCTTGTCGTGGTGGATGAGGCGCAGATGTTTGCGCCCTCCGTTGCTGGTGAAGTCACGGAAGATGCCCGCAAGGCCTCGCTGGGCGCCATGACCAATCTGATGTGCCGTGGGCGTAAGCGCGGGCTTGCCGGCGTCATCGCCACGCAGCGTCTTGCGAAGCTTGCCAAGAATGTCGCGGCGGAAGCCTCCAACTTCCTGATGGGCCGCACCTTCCTCGATATCGACATGGCGCGCGCGGCCGATCTGCTCGGCATGGACCGGCGGCAGGCGGAAATGTTCCGCGATCTGCAGCGCGGCAATTTCGTGGCGCTTGGCCCGGCGCTGTCGCGTCGGCCGCTGCCCATCGTCATCGGCCCGGTGGAAACCTCGGCGCGTTCCTCCTCGCCAAAGCTGATGCCGCTGCCGGATGCGCCGCAGGATGTGGAAGACCTGATTTTTACGCCCGATCCGGAAGAGTTTACGCGCGCCGCGGTGCGCCGCACGCCGCCTGCACCGCGTCCGACCAACGACATTCTCGCCGAGCTTTCCCGCTCCACGCCCGCGGCCGTTGGTCCTTCGCCCGAGCCGTCGCTCCGGGCTGGGCAGCCAGAGATGACACCGGAGGAGCGCGAGGAGAAGATCGCCGCGGTGCTTGTCGAAATTCTTGACGATCCGCAATCGGCCTATCGCACCGATGCCGTACTCTATCAGGATTTTCTGGTGCGCGCCCGTATGCGCCGCATTCCCGGAACGCCGATGACGCTGGCGGAATTCCGCCGGCAGGTGGCGATTGCCCGCTCCGGCGTGGATGCGGCGATGGCGGCCAGCGAAGGCTGGCAAAAGGCGCTGGAATTGTCGACGTCGGTTTCCGACGACCTGCAGGGCGTTTTCCTGCTGCTGGTCAAGGCCGCTCTCCGCGAGGAGCCTTGTCCTTCGGATGCTCGCATCGCCCGGGCTTACGGCACCCATTCCGCCCGCCGCGCGCGGCGGCTGCTCGGTTATTTCGAGGAGAAGGAGCTTGTGGTGGTGCATGCCGATTTCTCCGGCAAGCGCATCGTGGCTTTCCCCGATCTCGATGCAAAAACCGCACCCGGCGATGCGGATGCGGCTGAGGATGATGCCAGACTGGCGGCGGAGTAATCGCTATTCCGCCAAAATCCGCACGGCGAAGCGGATCGTCGTGTATAGACCGACGAGGCTTAAAGCCAGCACGCAAACAATAGCGGCTATGACAAGTGCCGAGGCCAATCGGTGCGGCCGTTGATAGGGGCGGGTGCTGACATCCGTTTTTACGGGAGCGACCCGGGAGAGCTGCGCCGCTGTCCATCCGCTGCGTTCGAATTCCGGCGAGGCGATAAATTCCGCCAGATGCCGTTGCCGTCTTATGGAAGAGGGCAATTGCGCCAGAAAGCGCTGCGGTTCACGCCGGTTGTTTCTCGACAGGAATATATCGATCGCTTCCCTGAAACGTTCTTCGCGCGCGCCGGAGCAGAACAACATGCGCCCCGCTTCCACGAGGTCGTTCATCTCGAGCAGCACTTCGCCGTATTTTTGAAAGAGCACCAGATCGACTTCAGGATGGCTGAGCCTGCCTTGAAGGATTTCCTTCGCTCGCCAGAGTTTCTGTTCGGAAATGGCTTGGTCAACGGGTTCAAAGGTCATTTTAAAGCAATGAATTGAGAGTTTTTAATATTGTGAAAATAGATTTTGGTATTGGTCGTAATAATGCAGATTATAGGTTTCAGCATCAAAAAAGAAAGAGGAGGCGTCTTCGCCTCCTCAATTTACTGACAAACCTACTCACTCTCGACGTCATCCTTGGGCTTGTCCCTTAATAAAATCGAGACGTTGCAGGTGCTCGGGACAGGCCCGAGCATAACGGAAGAGAGCTTTCAGGACTTTGTCAGTGGTGCGAGGAGGCGTTTCCGCCTCCTCGTCGCATATTCTTACTCGATGGCCTTCGCTTCTTTCCGCGTCGCAATCAGCGAACCGATGATGCCGGTTGCAAGGATGGCGACGGTGACGCCGAGAGAGACGGCGGGCGGGATCTTGGCGATGCCCAGCATGTCGGCCACGAAAATCTTCGAACCGACGAAGACCAGAACCGCAGCCAATGCATATTTGAGATAAGCGAAGCGGTGGATCAGGGCGGCAAGCGCAAAATAGAGGGCGCGTAGGCCGAGGATCGCGAAAATGTTCGAGGTGTAGACGATGAAGGGATCGGTGGTGATCGCGAAGATCGCCGGGATCGAATCGACCGCGAAGATCAGGTCGGCGATTTCGACCATGATGAGCGCCAGGAAGAGCGGCGTCACGAAGGTCTTGAGTTTGCCGGTGGTCTCATCGGTTTCCTTGACGAAGAATTTCTCGCCATGCAGCCTGTTTGTCACCGGAAGGTGACTGCGCACGAACTTCAGGATGCGGTTATTGCCGATATCGGACTCGTCATGGTCGGACGAGAACAGCATCTTGAGGCCGGTGAAGACGAGGAAGGCCGCGAAGAGATAAAGCACCCAGTGGAAGTTTTCGACGATGGCCGCGCCGCCCGCGATCATGATGCCACGCAGGACGATGACGCCGAGGATGCCCCAGAGCAGCACGCGGTGCTGATATTGGCGGGGAATGGCGAAATAGGAGAAAATCATGGCGATGATGAAGATATTGTCCATCGCCAGGCTTTTTTCGACCACGAAGCCGGTGACATATTCCATCGCCGACTGTTCGCCGGACTGATACCAGATCCAGCCGCCGAAGGCCAAGCCGATGACAATATAGAAGCCCGACATCAGCAGGCTTTCACGAACGCCAATTTCCTTGGAGTTTTTATGCAGCACGCCTAGATCGAGCGCGAGAAGGCCAAGGACGAGGGAAATGAAGACCGCCCACATCCATGTGGGGGTGCCGAGAAAATCCGATAGAAGAAAGTCCATCAGTCAACCTTTAGCCGGACGAGGTTGGCTTTACGGATGGGGGGACGTGAAACAGACATATACGTGGCCCCAACCTTAACAAACTCGACATCACGTGTTGTCCGGTAACACGCCAGAGGGGCCCGAGTTCTGATCACGATGGAGAGATGGGTGGGCACTTTCGCTTTTCAAGAGGAGACTTCAGAAAAAAGCGAAAGGCCTTGTTTGACAAATTCGTGAAAGCTCTGTAGAAGCCGCCCCAACGCCGGGCAGTGATGTCCGGTGTGTTTTGTTGACTGCCCTGCAGTTTAAGAACTGACGTTCGGCGGTCAATATCACCGACATGTCCCGTGGTTTCTCCATTTGCATGTGAGAAGCCTGTCAGAGGCCCTGAAACGGGCTTCAGAGGAGGGCGTGTTTCCTTGAACCGGTCTGGCAACAGGCCGGCATAACCTTTTGAGAAGGAAATACGATGAGCAAGCGCGAATCGGCTAAGTATAAAATTGACCGCCGCATGGGCGAAAACATCTGGGGCCGTCCGAAGTCCCCGGTTAACCGCCGCGAATACGGCCCGGGCCAGCACGGCCAGCGCCGCAAGGGCAAGATGAGCGACTTCGGCACGCAGCTGCGCGCCAAGCAGAAGCTCAAGGGCTACTACGGCGAACTGCGCGAAAAGCAGTTCCGCGCCACCTTCGACGAAGCAAACCGTCGTAAGGGTGACACTTCCGAAAACCTCATCGGCCTGCTCGAGTCGCGTCTGGACGCCATCGTCTACCGCGCCAAGTTCGTTCCTACCGTTTTCGCATCGCGCCAGTTCATCAACCATGGCCACGTCACGGTTAACGGCGTTCGCGTCAACATCGGTTCTTACCGCTGCAAGCCGGGCGACGTCATCGAAGTTCGCCAGAAGTCCAAGCAGCTCGTAACCGTTCTGGAAGCCGTTCAGCTCGCTGAGCGTGACGTTCCGGACTACATCGAAGTTGACCACAACAAGATGGTTGCGACCTACGCCCGCGTTCCGGCTCTCTCCGACGTTCCGTACCCGGTCGTCATGGAACCGCATCTGGTCGTCGAATTCTACTCGCGTTAATCGACGCGTTTCAGTATTCAGGAAGCCGCCCTTCGGGGCGGCTTTTTTGTTTGCGGGGAAGGCTTTGCATGCAGGACATTCAGGCGATCGTCGATTCCATTTACGACAGCATGGCGCCGCGGCTCGGGGAGGGGAAGGTTGCGGATTACATTCCCGAACTTGCCAAGGTCGATCCCAACCAGTTCGGCATCGCCATCACCACTGTCGATGGAACCACCTACACGGCCGGCAATGCGCTGACGCCGTTTTCGATCCAGAGCATCTCCAAGGTCTTCATGCTGACGCTGGCGCTCGGCAAGGCGGGGGAAACGGTGTGGAACCGGGTAGGGCGCGAGCCTTCGGGCTCCTCCTTCAACTCCATCGTCCAGCTGGAGCATGAGCACGGCATCCCACGCAATCCCTTCGTGAACGCCGGCGCGATCGTGGTCACGGATATCGTGCTTGCTGGCCACCAGCCCCGCGAGGCAATCGGTGAGCTTCTGCGTTTCGTGCGTTACCTCGCGGACGATGACACGATCAGCATCGACGATACGGTGGCGAAATCCGAGCAGGCGACGGGGTTCCGGAATTTCGCGCTCGCCAATTTCATGCGCTCCTTCGGCAATCTGCACCATCCCGTCGAATATACGCTCGGTGTTTATTTCCACCAGTGCGCGCTTTCCATGACCTGCGCTCAGCTTTCCCGTGCCGGGCTTTTCCTTGCCAATCGCGGCCGCAATCCGCTGACGGGCCACACGGTCGTCTCGGATCGGCGTGCGCGGCGCATCAATGCGCTGATGTTGACCTGCGGTCATTATGACGGATCGGGTGATTTCGCCTATCATGTCGGCCTGCCGGGCAAGAGCGGTGTGGGCGGCGGCATCATGGCGGTGGCGCCAGGCAACGCGTCGATTGCGGTCTGGTCGCCGGGTCTCAACAAGGTCGGCAACTCGGCGCTCGGGTCACAGGCGCTGGAAATGCTGGCGACGAAAACAGGCTGGTCGGTATTCGGGGCTTGATATTGCCGGCGGATGGGGGCATTGCCTGCATTAAGAACGGCAGTCGTGCCGGAGCGAGCTGATGATGAACATTCTCACTGACTTTGTAGATCAGGCCGGGTCCGACCGGATCGGGGCGGATCAGGACGCGTCCGAAGAAAACGGCAGCTTGCATCCCCTGTTCGACAACGCGCCGCGGTCGGTTTCCTTCAACAAGCTGCGCAAGCGGCTGTTGCGCAACGTTCGCCAGGCCTTTGAAGATTTCGGCATGCTGAACGGCCAGAAGCGCTGGCTGGTCGGCCTTTCCGGCGGCAAGGACAGCTATGGGCTGCTGGCGCTGCTGCTCGATCTCAAATGGCGTGGCCTTTTGCCGGTGGAACTGGTGGCCTGCAATCTGGATCAAGGCCAGCCGAATTTTCCCAAACACGTGTTGCCGGAGTATCTGGCGAAGATCGGTGTGCCCCATCGCATCGAATATCGCGACACCTATTCCGTGGTGAAGGAAAAGGTGCCTTCGGGCGGCACCTACTGTTCGCTCTGTTCGCGGCTCCGGCGCGGCAATCTCTACCGCATCGCGCGGGAAGAGGGCTGTGACGCACTGCTGCTCGGCCATCACCGCGAGGATATTCTTGAGACCTTCTTCATGAACTTCTTCCACGGCGGCCGGCTGGCTGGCATGCCGGCGAAGCTTTTGAATGACGAGGGCGACCTGATGGTCATGCGCCCGCTTGCCTATTGCGCCGAGGAGGATATGGCGAAATTCGCGGCGGCGATGGAATTCCCGATCATTCCCTGCGACCTCTGCGGCTCGCAGGACGGGCTTCAGCGCAATGCCATGAAGGAGATGCTGGCCGACATCGAACGGCGTATGCCCGGCCGCAAGGACGTGATGCTGAGGGCGCTTGCCCATGTCAATCCGTCGCATCTGCTCGATCCCAAGCTTTTTGATTTTTCGGCGCTTTCTGTCACCGGGGCGTCACCTGAAGAGCGTAGGGAGGCCAACTCCCCCTTATGAAGAAGTGCCCCGCCCGATGAGCCTTTCCGACAAAGATATCGACTTCCTCGTTTCCACCGTCGCCGCTGCCGGCGCGAATGAAATTCTTCCCCGCTTTCGAAACCTGAGCGCCGGTGCGATCTCCGAGAAGACCTCCGCCGTCGATCTCGTCACCGAGGCCGATGTTCTGGCGGAAAAGGCGATCACCGCTGCTCTCCTGCAGCGATTTCCGAAGGCCCACATCGTCGGCGAAGAGGCCTATGAGGCGGACCAATCCGTCATTCCCGCACTTGCCGATGCGCCGCTTGCCTTCGTGATCGACCCCATCGACGGCACGTTCAATTACGCTTCCGGTTTTCCCGCTTTCGGCACGCTGCTTGCGGTCACCGTCAAGGGCGAGACGGTGGCGGGTATCATCCACGATCCGGTGATGGGCGATACAATCGTCGCTTTGAAAGGCGAGGGCGCGTTTCTCAACCGCAGGAACGGTTCGCAGGCGAAGCTCAGGGTAGCCGATCCCGCGCCATTGTCCGACATGGTCGGCATCTTTTCCTGGGGCCACAGCCATCAGGATCGCCGGCCGGTGATTGCGGCCAATATGGCCAAGATCAAGATGGCGCTGTCGCTCAACTGCTCGGCGCATGAATATTGGCTCGCCTCGGCCGGCAAGCTGCATTTCATCGGCCATGAAAAGCTGATGCCGTGGGATCATCTCGCCGGCGTGCTCATTCATCAGGAGGCGGGCGGTTACACGGCCCGTTTCGACAATACGCCCTATCGGCCGGGGCAAACGGAGGGCGGCATTCTGTCTGCTCCCGATAAGGAAAGCTGGAAGATGCTGCGACGGGAAATCGTCGCCTTATAACATCGCGCTCAAATAGAAGGATATCGCCCATGGCTCTCGAACTCGACATCGCCTCTCTTGCCAATGCGCTTCAGGAGGCGGCGGCAGTAGAAATTCTGCCGCGGTTCCGTAATCTGGGCGAAGGCGATGTGCGGATGAAGACCGAGGCGATAGACCTCGTCACCGAAGCCGACGAGGCCGCCGAACGGCTGATCCGTGCGCGTGTGCAGGACATCATGCCGGATGCACTGTTCATCGGCGAAGAGGCGGTGGCGGCGGATGCCTCGCTGCTGGGCAAGCTTGCCGATGCCGATCTTGCCGTGGTGGTCGATCCTATCGACGGCACCTATAATTTCGCTTCCGGCCTGCCGCTTTTCGGCGTGATGATGAGCGTCATCTCCAAGGGTGAGACCGTTGCCGGCCTTATCTTCGATCCGATGGGCAATGATTGGGCGATTGCCGAAAAGGGTTCCGGCGCGTGGCTTTGCAGCGCCGACGGTTCGCAGACGCAGATGTCGGTCGTGCCGGCCCCGGAATTGTCGCAGATGGTCGGCATCGCCAATACCGGCTATTTCGATGTGGAGACACGGCGCAAGATCCTGACGAACCTCGCCGATGTGCGGCTCTTCACCAGCTATCGCTGCGCGGCGCATGAATACCGCCTGTTCTGCGGCGGCCACATGCATTTCCTGATGTATAACAAGCTGATGCCCTGGGACCATCTGGCCGGCACGCTGCTGTCGCAGGAGGCGGGCGCTTACGCGGCACGCCTCGACGGCTCGCCCTATCTGCCGAGCCATGTGGATGGCGGGCTGCTGCTCGCGCCGGATCAGGAGACGTGGGAACTGCTGCGGGAGAAGATTTTTACGGTTTGAGGTGCGCTCACGCGAATTTCAGCTTCTTGCCTTCACAAGCCTGTCTGCCACGTCCTCAAATCTCTCCTTCGTCATGCTCGGGCCTGTCCCGAGCATCTGCAACATCCCGATTTTGTTGACGTGATTAGATCCTTGGGACAAGCCCAAGGATGACGTTGAGTGTGAAAGCAGACTTGTCATAACATTAAGGGCGCGGAACAGAATTCCGCGCCCTTTCATTTTTCTATCGCCCCTCAGCGGGTCGGCTTGTTATGCGCCTGAAACAGCACGCCCTTTTCACCGATCAGCACGAAGATGAGGCCGACGATGGAGACGGCGAAGAAGCCCGCCACCATGGGCAGCGCCGTGCCGTCGAAAGACTGGCCGATGGCCGCGCCGATCAGCGAGCCGCCGACGGTCCCCATGAAGCCCATGACGGACGATGCGGTGCCGGCGACGTGGCCGAGCGGTTCCATCGCCAGCGAGTTGAAGTTCGAGCCGATCCAGCCGAACTGGAACATGGCGAGCGCAAAGAACACGATGAAGATGGCAAAGGGCATCGGTTCCGGCCCCAGCACCTGCACCAGCAGCCAGACGAAGGTGATGGCGATGAAGCCGAGCAGCGAGCCGTGCGACAGCTTGCGCATGCCGAACCGGCCGACCAGCCTTGCATTGACGAAGGACGAGAAGGCCATGAACAGCGCCACGCCCGCAAAGGCCGCCGCAAACCATGCGCCGAGCCCGTAAATGCCCTTATAGACCTGTTCGACCGAGTTGATGAAGCCGAACAGCGCCCCGAAGATGAAGGTGCTGGAGAGCGTATAACAGAGCGCGATACGGTTGGTGAGCACGATCTTGAAACCGCCGAGGATGGAGCTTGCGGTCAGGGGGCGGATATCGTCCGGATGCAGGGTTTCCGGCAGGCGAAAATACATCCAGGCCGTCACCACGGCGGCAATGGCCGCCATGAAAGCGAAGATCAGGTGCCAGTCACCGAAAAACAGCACGATCTGGCCGGTGCCGGGCGCAATGACCGGCACGACCATGAAGACCATCATGATCAGCGACATGACTTCCGCCATCTGCCGTCCGCCATAGATATCACGCACGATGGAGACCGTGATGACACGCGTGGCCGCCGAACCGATGCCCTGAATGAAACGCAGCATCAGAAGCCCGGAGAAGGACGGTACGAAGACCACGGCTATGGCTGAAACGATGTAGATGGCGAGCCCGACGAACATCGGCTTGCGGCGTCCGAAACGGTCCGAAATCGGTCCGTACAGAAGCTGGGCGATGCCGAAGCCGAGAAGATAGGCGGAAATCACATATTGGCGGTGGTTTTCGTTTTCGACGCCGAGCGAGGCGCCGATTTCCTGAAGACCGGGCAGCATGATGTCGATGGCAAGCGCGTTCAGCGCCATCAGCATCGCGGCAAGCGCGATGAATTCCGTGCGCCCCATCGAGCCTGCGCGCGAAGCGGTGGATTGTGAAAGATTTGTCACAGGATTGCCCCAAAAAGAACGGCAAAGGCGTTGCATGAAGCAACGCCTGGCATAAATTTCTGACAATCAGGGTGGGCCGGATGAACCGGCCGAAATCAGGCCGCGCCGCGGACGCTGATACCCTGTTCTTGGAAGTGGTTTTGAAGTTCGCCGGACTGGAACATCTCTCTTACGATGTCACAGCCGCCGACGAATTCGCCCTTGACGTAGAGCTGCGGGATGGTCGGCCAGTTGGAGTAGTCCTTGATGCCCTGACGGATATCTGCATCGGCAAGCACGTTGATGCCCTTGTAGTCGACGCCGAGATAATCGAGGATCTGTACCACCTGGCCGGAAAAACCGCACTGCGGAAATTGCGGAGTGCCCTTCATGAAAAGAACGATGTCGTTGCTCTTCACTTCGCTGTCGATCATGTCGTGAATGCCGCTCATAGGCTTATTCCTTTCACATGCGGTTCAAGGCCGCTGCTTTCTGTTAGCCTCTAAATAACATGTCGCGGCGCGATTTCCACCCGGAAAGCGTAAAAAACTGCGGGTGTGGCATCGCTGATTGCAGCTCGAAGCTCGGGCTACCAGCGTGTCGTTCTCTTCGGGTAAGAAAAGTCGAGAACGATTTTTCCTATCCGCTCCCACCGTCTGAAGACTGATTGTATCAATACACCTGTTTCGCCTTCCGAAATATGGAATTCGCGAGCGTTGTCGAACGTTATGGCGCGCATGCCGCCCGGCAGCGAGCAATCGTCCTCACAGTCAATCTCCATTTCGCTATAGAAACTGTTCACTTCAATATCGAGAATTAATTTTGGACTTTTCTGGTCCACCAGGCGGCAGGTGTTGCCAGTTCTGCAGAAGGCTGTGCCGGATATCCGATCAGCACCATCAAGCTCCACGACGAAGCCGATCTTGATCTCTTTGCTGCTCTTAACCTCTGCGGCACCTTGTAACGGCCCCGAAATCGCCAGTAGTAAAACGGC
Organism: Agrobacterium sp. LR_9; assembly: GCF_041954855.1. Classification (NCBI taxonomy): domain Bacteria; kingdom Pseudomonadati; phylum Pseudomonadota; class Alphaproteobacteria; order Hyphomicrobiales; family Rhizobiaceae; genus Agrobacterium; species Agrobacterium sp. LR_9. The sequence goes on along the minus strand of NZ_JAVAYA010000007.1, from coordinate 183,875 downwards.
GGGAAGCAGGGGGAGGCGATACATCATCGATATCGTTGTCTGCTGCGGGCGGCGGCGGTGCGCCTTTTGCTCACCTGCTTCTTGGCCGGCTTGGGTTTGATGGCGGCGTTGATCGCGGCTTCCAGAACCGAGCCGACGATGCCGCCGGCAAGCGAGCCGGTGCTTTTCGTCCGACGCGCGCGGCGCGTCTTGCGGATGCCGGTCTTGGTGAGGATTTCAGACAGCGCGCCCTTGACGACGCCGTTGAGTACTTGATCGACGATGCCAGACAAATTTCCCTCACCGATAAATAAATCACATTTCCGTCGCGATTTTTACTATACGTGCATCGCCCGCTGTATCAAGCGATCCTTTCGGGTGTCTCTAGCGCGCATTTGCTTTCTTCCGAAACGCAAAAGCGCGCTATCTCTTTGTTTTTACGCATTGTCCTGGGGTAAAAGCGATTGCGCTTTTACTGGAAATGCTCCGGCCGAAGGTTCATGCATGCCAGCCGTCAAGTCACGACTTGTTCTTTATTTCCCCGGTTTCGATCCGCTCGATGCGGCCGCCCATCATCTGCGTTACCAGCGGGCGGCGGCGCTCTCCGGCAAGACATGGGATGTCGATTATGCCGTGGGACCGCTGGAGAATGCGCCCGGGGGCGAAACATTCACGGTTGAGGCCTCGGCGGGCGACTGGCGGACCCGCTCCGACATTTTTGTTTACGACCATAATGCGGTGATATCGCAATTGCGGGATGCGCCCGTCTGGCGGCAGATCTGGCTCGGTTTCAAGGCCGGAGCCGGCATCATCGCTGAGGGCGGTGCGGCGCGTTACTTCCGTCACGCCTGGCGTTTTGGCCTGTTCTTCATCTTTCCGTTCCTGCTGATGCTTGTCGGCGGTGCGCTTGCGGCGGCTATTGCCCTGTTGCCCTTAATTTTCGCCTTACCTCTCTGGCTCTTGGCGATCAGCTTTCCCGTCGCCGCCCTGTTTTTCGTGAAGGCTTTCCTGCCGTTTGCGGAGCGGTTTCATACCCTGCATCTTTATGCGGACTGGCGGTTCGCGCTCGCGGTCGGCCGCGATGAGCCGATTGCCCGCGACTGGATCGAGGAGAGGGCAGCACTCGTTCTGACGGCGCTGGAGCAGCCCGCGGATGAGGTTCTGGTGGTTTCCCACAGCATGGGCGCCAGCCTTGCGCTCGCCGTGATCGGCCGTGTGCTGGAACTGAAGCCGGATGCGCTGGATGGCCGGAAACTGTCCTTTGCGACCTTGGGCGGGGCGGCGCTGCAATGTGCGTTCCTGTCGAGCGCGGACCGGCTTCGCGAGAGCGTCGGTTCGATTGCGCGTCACCCGGAGGTGACATGGTTCGATATCCAATGCCTGACCGATCCGATTCATCTTTACCGGTGCAATACCGTGGGCCTGACCGGTCACAGGGATGCGCCGCAGCCGAAGATCGTGCCGATCCGTTTCAAGCATTCGCTCTCGCCGGACCGTTATAAGAAGAACAAGCGCAACTTCCTGCGCATGCACCGGCAATATGTTCTGGGGCCGGATCGCAGATCCGGTTACGATTTCACCCTTTTGACGGCGGGGCCTTTGCCGGCGGCCTCCTTTGCCGATCTGGAATCGCAAAGCCCGCCTGCTCTGTAAGCGTTCCCATTCTGCCTGATATGAAAAGGCCCGCGTGAGAGCGTCACGCGGGCCTTTGTTTGTTTCGCAGTCTTTAGGCTTTCCCACAGGCGGGACAGAGACCTGCCTTTGTCGCAACCGCTTTCACGGCCGCCATCATTCGGGAGCGGAGGTCTGCAGGGCAAGGGCGTGCAGAACGCCGCCCATATTGCCCTTCAGCGCGTCATAGACCATCTGGTGCTGCTGCACGCGGGTCTTGCCCTTGAACGCATCTGCCACGACTTCCGCGGCGTAATGATCGCCATCACCGGCCAGATCGCGGATCGTGACCTTTGCCCCGGGAATTCCCGCCTTAATCATGTCTTCAATGTCGCCGGGTTTCATGGGCATGGTGTTTCTCCTTAGTTCATTCTGCGGCGAGCAAAGTTTCGCCATCCATGAACTGAGGGAACCACGATTCATAGGCCAAGTGCAATTCTTTAATCTCGACAGCCCGCGCCGTGCCCAGCTTTACGGTGGAACCGCCGGTAACGCCGATGACCGGGCAGGAAACGCCCGCCGCCTTCGCCGCTGTCTGCACCTCGTCGAGATCGGCCTTTTTGACCGTCAGAACATAACGCCCCTGATCTTCGCCGTAGAAGGTGAGGACCGGGTTGTGGCCTTCGACCGCGTCGATGGTCGCGCCGATGCCCGACGAAATCGCCATTTCGGCGACTGCAAGTGCCAGACCGCCCGAGGAGCAATCGTGAACGGCGGTGGCAAGACCGTCGGTAATCAGGCTGCGGACGAAATCGCCGTTGTTCTTTTCAGCGGCCAGATCGACATGCGGCGCCGGGCCATCGGTTCGGCCATGAATGTCACGCATGTAAACCGACTGGGCGATGTGTGTGCCGAGGCCGGCAGGGGCGCCGACGAGCAGCACCACTTCGTCAGCGGCGGCGAAACGGATGCGCGCCATGCGGCTCCAATCCTTCAGCAGGCCGACACCGCCGATGGTGGGGGTGGGCAGGATCGCCTGACCGTTGGTCTCGTTATAGAGCGAGACGTTGCCGGAAACGATGGGGAACTCCAGCACGCGGCAGGCTTCGCCGATGCCCTTGATGGCATGGACCAGCTGGCTCATGATCTCGGGCTTTTCCGGATTGCCGAAATTGAGGTTGTCGGTGGCCGCAAGCGGCAGAGCGCCGGTTGCGGTGATGTTGCGCCAGCATTCGGCCACGGCCTGCTTGCCGCCTTCGAAGGGATCGGCCTCGACATAACGCGGTGTGACGTCGGAGGAGAAGGCGAGCGCCTTCTTGTCATGGCCTTCGACACGAACCACGCCGGCATCGCCGCCCGGCAGCTGCAGCGAATTGCCCTGGATCAGCGTGTCATACTGCTCGTAAACCCAGCGGCGCGAGGAATTGTTGGCCGAACCGACGAGCGATACCAGCGCATCGGCGATATCAGCAGTCGGGACGTCGTTTTCCGCAAGCGGTGCGGGCACCTTCGCGGGTGTCCACGGGCGGTCATATTCGGGAGCCTGATCGCCCAGTTCCTTGATCGGCAGGTTGGCGACCTCCTCGCCATTGTGAATGACGCGGAAGCGCAGGTCGTCGGTGGTCTTGCCGACGATGGCGAAGTCCAGACCCCATTTCACGAAAATCGCCTTGGCGACCTCTTCCTTGGAAGGCTCGAGAACCATGAGCATGCGCTCCTGGCTTTCCGACAGCATCATTTCATAAGCCGTCATGCGCTCTTCGCGCACCGGTACGGCGTTCAAGTCAAGCTCGATGCCGAGATCGCCCTTAGCGCCCATTTCAACGGCCGAGCAGGTGAGGCCGGCGGCGCCCATGTCCTGAATGGCGATGACCGCACCGGTCTTCATCAGCTCAAGGCAGGCTTCCAGCAAGCACTTTTCGGTGAAGGGGTCGCCGACCTGAACGGTCGGGCGCTTTTCCTCAATGGATTCGTCGAATTCGGCGGACGCCATGGTCGCACCGCCAACGCCATCGCGACCGGTCTTTGCACCGAGATAAACGACCGGCAGGCCAACGCCCTTGGCTTCCGAAAGGAAGATCGCGTTGGACTTGGCAAGGCCGGCTGCGAAGGCGTTGACGAGGATGTTGCCGTTATAACGCGAGTCGAATTCCACTTCGCCGCCAACCGTTGGCACGCCGAAGGAATTGCCGTAACCGCCGACACCGGCGACGACGCCGGCCACGAGGTGGCGGGTCTTCGGATGGTCAGGCGCACCGAAACGCAGGGCGTTCATGGCGGCGATGGGGCGTGCGCCCATGGTGAAGACGTCGCGCAGAATGCCGCCAACGCCCGTTGCCGCGCCCTGATAGGGCTCGATATAGGAGGGGTGGTTGTGGCTTTCCATCTTGAAGACGACGCAGTCGCCATCGTCGATATCGACCACGCCGGCGTTCTCGCCGGGGCCCTGAATGACGCGCGGACCCTTGGTCGGCAGGGTCTTCAGCCACTTCTTGGAGGACTTGTAGGAGCAGTGCTCGTTCCACATGGCCGAGAAGATGCCAAGCTCGGTGAAGCTCGGCTCCCGTCCGATCAGGTCGAGGATACGCTGGTATTCGTCGGGCTTCAGCCCGTGGGATGCAACGAGTTCCGGGGTGATCTTGATGGAGTTTGAGATAGACATAGGTCTCACGCGGTTCGAGCCGAGGAAAGTTTCCGGTTCTTTAGCGCAAGAGGCTCAAAGGTGCGACAGGAAAATGCGCGGTTTTACCCGCAAAACGCTGCTTTCTTGGCTTCTTCAGAACCTGTAGCCGACCATAAGGCCTACCCGCGTGAGCCCGTCATTCGGGCCGTCGCACAGATTGGCGTGTGATGCATGCTCGATCTGGGTCGAAATATTCCAGTTATTATCGAAACGATAGCCGATCGCCGCATATTCGTGGAAAAGCACCCGGCAGCCGAATTCCGCACCGGTTTCGCCGGCACTGTTTCTCAGCTTGCCATCGTGCCAGAGGCCGCCAAAACCGAAATCGAGAAAGATCTTCGGGTTGAGATCGAAGGTCCAGTTGACACCGCCGTAAATGGTATTCGCCGAGCCCTCAGTGCCGATCTCGCCACCGATATGCAGCCGCGGGCGGGAGAGCTTTTGGCCGAGCGTTACCGCAGATGCACTGGCGAAGGGATCAAAATAGGCGGTGAAGGCCGGGAAGATGCCATCCTCGCCGCCATTGTCGCGATTGGAGATTGAGGTGGTTGCGCCGAAGCGCAATTCGTCGAAGACGGTGCCTTCCGCAGCAGTGGCGGGCATGATGCCGATGAAGACACATGCCGCGAGAAGGATTGCCAGCGTGAAACACGCCCTCATACATGTGGAACCGAATGCTGCCATCGAATCATTCCCCACCTCGAATGCGGAAAGGATGGCAGGTTTGTCGGCGTGGTAAATGATAAGTTACTGAATTAAGCCGGGTGTTGCAGGAAAGACTCTCTGCCCTCTAGGCAACGCTTTCGTAACCGGCGGAGCCGTTGTCGAGCAGGTGGCGCAGGATGCCGAGGGCATGGGTCAACTCTTGCTGGTTCGATGGACCGGAAAGGCTGACGCGCACCCGATGGAAAACCTTGTCGGTGCGGCCGGCCTTGAACTCATCCTCGTCATCTATCAGCACGCCTTCTTTCATCGCCGCGTTTCGGAACGTGCCGGAAAGCCAGGGTTCGGGCAGTCTCAGCCACAGGAAGGCGATATCGGGCAGCGAATTGAAATCCAGTCCGGCGAAGGCCCGCCGGGCAATCGCCTCCCGCTGATTGATCTCGGCGATACAATCCTTGCGAATGTCGTCGGCGTCGCCACTATTGACGAGGCGCGCATTCAGTTCGGCCAGCATGAAGGGCAGGCCGCCCGTCATCATCGAGTGGGAAATACGGATGCGCGAGGAATATTGCGCGGGGCAGGCGACCCAGCCGCCGCGCACGCCGGCGGCGACGGATTTCGACAGGCCGCCGACGACGAAGGTAATGTCGGGCGCAAATTCTGCGATCAGCGGGATCGCATCGCGCGTCATCGCGCCATAAAGATTGTCCTCGACGATCCACACGCCGTAACGACGGGCGACATCGGCAATCGCGCGGCGGCGCTCTTCCGGCAGGGTCGCGCAGGTCGGGTTCTGGCCGGCCGACATCAGGAAGATCATCTTGGGGTGCTGCTGGGCGCAGACGCGTTCGAAATCATCCGGGACAATGCCGTTCTCATCCGCCTCCACCAGCGTCACCCGCCGGCCGGCAAGGGCGGCGCTGCGGCTGATGTGGGAATAGGTGACGGGTTCGAAGACGATGCGGTCGCCCGGCGCGGTCATCGCCGACATCACGCTCATCACCGCCGCATGGGCGCCAAGCGTCGAAACGATGTTTTCCGGCTTCGGCGACCAGCCATTCTGGGAAAGCCAGCGAACGCCCGCCATGCACCAGTTGTCGGGAAAAGAGCGGGCATAATTGGTAATGTCCTGGGGATGCTCTCTGGTTACCGCCTCGATGTGTCTGGCGATCAGCACGCTCTGGCCGACATCCGGCGCAGCAGTGGTGTTCAACCGGAATTCGGCGCTGGTATCGACGGCGTGGCGCGTGCTGCCGAAGGCGGCCGTTGCCGGCTCCATGGGCAATGACGGGGCAGGGGTCTTGCGCTCATTGACATAGGTGCCGCGCCCGACCTCACCGCTGACGAGGCCGCGCTCATGGATCAGCGCATAGGCCCGGCTGATTGTGCCGATTGTCACACCGAGATCGTAAGCAAGATTGCGCTGCGGCGGCAGTTTCGAGCCGGCCTGCAGGGTGCCGTCGGAAATCGCGCCTTCGATACTGTCGGCGAGGCGCAGGTAAATCGGGCCGTCGCCCTCGGTAATGTCGGGAAGCCAATTTGTCATGGTGACAATTTATGCATTGTATCTGTCCTCAGGTCAATTGTATTTATTGTCTGCATTGAATGAGGCTAAACGCACGGAGACAATAGGTGCAATATGCGCAAGATGGATCAATACCTTTCGACAGCGGATACACTCTATCCTGATGGCTACGAACGGGAACGCGTGTTCCGCGATGCCGGCGACATGGTCGCACCGGCGCCCTTTCCGGCCAGGATCGCCCGCACGCTTATTGGTCGCCTGATTGCGGGCGTATCCTCATGGCAGCGGAAACGTCAGGGGCGCTTCGCCCTGCGGGAGCTTTCGGACGATCTGCTAGACGATATCGGCGTTACGCGGGATGAAGCCTTGAGGGAGGCGGCAAAATCCCGGCTTTTTTCCTGGCCGCCGCGGCCGCTTTGATTTTTGTCGGAGAGCGGCGCCTTCTTTCCCCGGCGCCAAGCAGCCATTCGGCAACCCGCCACGCCAATCCCAACCGGCGCTGGCGGGTTTTTTTATGCCGACCGCGTTTTCACGGGGTGCCGGTGCCTGTCGATCAGCAGCCCTTGCCGCCGTTCGCCCAGCGCTTGACGTCGGTTGCGATGCGGCCGGAAAGGGCTTCGTTCATCACGGGGCCGAAAGCATCGAGCTTTGCCGGGTTGCCTTCTGCCTGAACCACCAGCATGGGGCGCGATTCCGGGCTGTTGCGCGGCACGAGCAGGATGCGCGGACGGCCGGAGAAGGAGTTGAGTTCCGGCGCCAGGCGATAGGCCTTGAACGCCGCGTCGCCCGATTTGAACCAGCAGGCATTCGCGCCAAGCGCGATCCGTTCCATGGTCGGCAGGGCCGCGCGGGAGACGGAGGAGGAAGGCTGCGGTTTCGGCTGGCAGGCAGCGAGTGCGGCGGCAGCGAGGATCAGTCCGGTGGCTTTATAGGCATCGTATCGAAGAATGCGGGGCATCAGGTCATCCAGAAGAAGAGCCGAAACATAGCCGGAAGCCGGCATCAAAAAAGGCGGGTTTGAAACCCGCCTTTGTCTATCAGGCTGCGATGACGCCAAGCGCCGAAGCGAAGAGGCCGCGGCCGTCATTGCCGCCATGGGCGGCTTCGATCAGGTTTTCCGGGTGTGGCATCATGCCGAGAACGTTGCCCTTGGTGTTGATGACGCCGGCAATGTCGTTCAGCGAGCCGTTGGGATTGGTGCCCTCGGCATAACGGAACACCACCTGGCCGTTGCCTTCAACCGACTTCAGCTCATCCGCATCAAGGAAGTAGTTGCCGTCGTGATGGGCGACGGGGCAGCGCAGGATCTGGCCCTTGTCGTAAGCGCGGGTGAAGTCCGTGTCGTTATTGGCGACTTCGAGCTTCACTTCGCGGCAGACGAATTTCAGCGAGGCGTTGCGCATCAGCGCGCCCGGCAGCATGCCCGCCTCGACCAAAATCTGGAAGCCGTTGCAGACGCCGAGAACCTTGACGCCCTTTTCGGCCTTTTCACGAATGGCCTGCATGACCGGCATGCGGGCGGCGATGGCGCCGCAACGCAGATAGTCACCATAGGAGAAGCCGCCCGGGATGACGATCAAGTCGACGTCGGGAATATCCGTTTCCGTCTGCCAAATGGTGACGGGCGCGCTTCCGGAGATTTTCGTCAGCGCCGCGATCATGTCGCGGTCGCGGTTGAGGCCGGGAAGTTGGACGACAGCGGATTTCATCGGAGCGGCTCCTGCGGCTTTAGAGGATGGCGATGGCGTAGTTTTCGATGACCGTGTTGGCCAGCAGCTTTTCGCACATTGCCTTCAGGTCGGTCTCGGCCTTGGCCTTGTCGGCGCCTTCCAGCTCCAGGTCGAAGACCTTGCCCTGACGGACATGGCCAACGCCACCGAAACCGAGGCTGCCGAGCGCGCCTTCGATTGCCTTGCCCTGCGGATCGAGAACGCCGTTCTTCAGCGTAACAGTCACCCGTGCCTTGATCACCTGATCTTCTCCTGATTTTACCCTTGCGGTGTCGATATTATTTCACGAGGCCGATATTACTTCACGAGGACAGGGCCGGTGCCGCGGATCGGTTCGTTTTCATTGATGATGCCGAGACGGCGCGCGACTTCGGAATAGGCTTCGAGAAGCCCGCCCATGTCGCGGCGGAACAGGTCCTTGTCCATCTTTTTCTGGGTTTCGATGTCCCACAGGCGGCAGCTATCGGGCGAAATCTCGTCGGCGAGGATGATGCGCATCATGTCGCCTTCGAAAAGGCGGCCGCATTCGATCTTGAAATCGACGAGCTGGATGCCGACGCCGAGGAATAAGCCGGACAGGAAGTCGTTGACGCGGATGGCGAGCGCCATGATGTCGTCGAGCTCAGCGGGGTTGGCCCAGCCGAAAGCCGTGATGTGCTCTTCGGAGACCATCGGGTCTTCGAGCTCGTCGGACTTGTAATAGAATTCGATGATGGAGCGCGGCAGAACCACACCTTCCTCGATGCCGAGGCGCTTCGACAGCGAGCCGGCAGCGACATTGCGCACCACGACTTCGAGCGGGATCATCTCCACTTCCTTGATCAACTGCTCGCGCATGTTGAGGCGGCGGATGAAGTGCGTGGGAATGCCGATCTTGTTCAGATGCGTGAAGACGTATTCGCAGATACGGTTGTTCAGCACGCCCTTGCCGTCAATGACTTCATGCTTCTTCTTGTTGAAGGCGGTCGCATCGTCCTTGAAGAACTGGATAAGCGTGCCTGGCTCCGGACCCTCGTAGAGGATCTTGGCCTTGCCTTCGTAAATACGGCGGCGACGGTTCATAATTGCAGGTCTCTTGGTTGACGCCGATTCTGGTGGCGTTGCGTTTGGTCTTTGAAGCGGTCCCATAAAGGAAAAGAGTGCATTCTACAATGCGGCTCGCATATTTCCCTTCAATTCTTGTGACAGGCCGGGGAAACCGCTGCGCCTTGAAATTAGGCTTCCGGGGCTGATCGAAGGGGAGGCGGTCCGCAGGGCCGATGCCATCGGGGCTAGACAGCCTTCAGGCGGCTCAAAAACTGCGCGAAGACCATACCGCCTTCCGGCCACGGACCATGGCCGGACTCGGTGTTGATATGGCCGGACATGCCGGCGTCGATCAAAAGCGAGCCCCAGGCGGCGGCGATGTCATCGGCATGTTCATAAGAGCCGAACGGATCGTTGCGGCTGGCGATGGTGATCGCCGGGAAAGGCAGCGGGTCGCGCGGGTAAGGCCCGAAGGTCATCAGGTGCTTCGGCCGGATATCGGGATTGGCGACATCTGGCGGCGCGACGAGCAGCGCGCCGGATACTTTCTTGCCGATTTCCGGTAGGGCATGGATGACGGTCGGCACACCGAGCGAATGCGCGACGAGGACGATGGGCCTGGTGGAGGCATTGACCTCTTCCACCAGCCGAGCGACCCAGTCTTCCTTCACGGGTTTGGACCATTCGGCCTGCTCGACGCGGCGGGCGGTGGAAAGCTTGCGCTCCCAGCGGCTCTGCCAGTGGTCGGGGCCGGAATTGGTATAACCGGGGACGATCAGGATATCTGCTTCTGAAACTTTCATGCGCCCATATCTGTGTTGCGATGCCGCCGCGATCAAGGTCGCGGCGGCATTAACTTCAAGGTCTCAAACTCAGCTCAAGTCTCAGGCGTTGCCGAAGACGCGGGTGAAGATCGTGTCGACATGCTTGGTGTGGTAGCCGAGGTCGAACTTTTCGCGGATCACCTCTTCGGGAAGTGCGGCGCGCACTTCTTCGTCACCCAGCAGTTCCTCAAGGAAATCGGCGCCCTGTTCCCAGACCTTCATGGCGTTGCGCTGTACCAGACGGTAAGCGTCTTCGCGCGATACGCCGGCCTGCGTCAGCGCCAGGAGAACGCGCTGCGAATGCACGAGGCCGCGGAACTTGTTCATGTTCTTCAGCATGTTGTCCGGATAGATCACCAGCTTTTCGATGACGCCGGCCAGGCGGTTCAGCGCGAAATCCAGCGTGACAGTGGTGTCGGGGCCGATGGCGCGTTCGACGGAGGAGTGGCTGATATCGCGCTCGTGCCACAGAGCCACGTTTTCCATGGCCGGAACGACCGACATGCGCACCAGACGGGCAAGGCCGGTCAGGTTTTCGGTCAGAACCGGGTTGCGCTTGTGCGGCATGGCGGACGAGCCCTTCTGGCCGGGAGAGAAGAACTCTTCCGCTTCCAGAACCTCGGTGCGCTGCATGTGGCGGATTTCGATGGCGACGTTTTCAATCGACGAAGCGATGACGCCGAGGGTTGCGAAGAACATGGCGTGGCGGTCACGCGGGATGACCTGCGTGGAGACCGGCTCGGGAATTAGGCCGAGCTTGGCACAGACATGTTCTTCGACGCGCGGGTCGATATTGGCGAAGGTGCCGACGGCGCCGGAGATCGCACCCGTGGCGATTTCCGCACGGGCATTAACGAGGCGCTCACGGTTGCGGTACATCTCGGCATAGAAGCGGGCAAAGGTCAGGCCCATGGTGGTCGGCTCGGCATGGATGCCGTGGCTGCGGCCGATGCGCACCGTGTTCTTGTGTTCGAAGGCGCGGGTCTTCAGCGCCGCCAGCACCCGGTCCATATCGGCGAGCAGCAGATCGGCGGCGCGTACGAGCTGGATGTTGAGCGTGGTATCGAGCACGTCCGACGAGGTCATGCCCTGATGCACGAAACGGCTGTCGGGACCGACAAATTCGGCAAGATGGGTGAGGAAGGCGATGACGTCATGCTTGGTGACGGCTTCGATCTCATCGATGCGGGCGACGTCGAAGGTGGCGCTGCCGCCCTTTTCCCAGATGGTCTGGGCAGCGGACTTCGGGATAACGCCGAGTTCGGCAAGTGCGTCACAGGCATATGCCTCGATCTCGAACCAGATGCGGAACTTTGTTTCCGGCGACCAGATGGCGACCATTTCCGGCCGGGAATAACGAGGGATCATGGCAATGACTTTCTTTGTGGAGGAAATTTGCTGCCCGTTTAGCAAAGTGTTCCGGTAATCTCAATCTATCAAGCTACATGCCTCTGTTGCTCGTTGCGCACGTCGGCAGAGGATCGCGCCCGCAGGCAGGAGCGGAACGATGGCAAAGGGAAAATATAAGCCAGGGCCGAGAATGCAGAACTGGTAAATCGCGCCGAGCGATGTGAAGAGCTGCTGGAAAAACCAGATGCGGGAGAATGCCGGCGCGTGCCATTGCGCATAAAAAATACGGTATTCGAAAGCGAAAAACGCCGCCGCAACTGCCAGCGTGAAAAAAGCGATGGCAAGACAGGCCGCCACGAAACGCAGCGGCAGGGCGGCTGAAGCAGGGAGAAGGTGCAGCGCCGCCATGGCCAGCAGCCAGCCGAAGAGGCCGCCCGCGAAGAAAAGCATGATTATGTCGGCGGCATGGTCGGTTTCCAGCCGGTTCCTGACATAGAGGCCGATAGCGGCGGCGGCGCTGGAACAGACGGCCCAGACAAGCGCGCCGAGCAGCGGAAACAGCGCTGCCGAAGCCGTGTCACGGAAACCCCGCCTGTCGCTTTCCATGCCGATCCCCCAACGGCTTGCCGTGCGCCCTTCGGCGGCGGCGGTTATGTCCGCGCGGCTTCCGCTGCGTGGCGCAGTTGCGCGACCGTCTTGCGGTAGTCGGCAACGCCGTCGCCCTTGAAGATGGCCGAGCCGGCCACCAGCGCATTCGCACCGGCGGCAACGATCGCGCCTGCGGTTTCCGCCGTCACGCCGCCATCCACTTCGAGTTCGATGGGCCGGTCGCCGATCATGGCCTTTGCCGCGCGGATCTTGTCCAGCATGGCCGGAATGAACTTCTGCCCGCCAAAACCGGGGTTGACGCTCATGATCAGGACGAGATCGACGTCATCAAGAACGTTTTCGATAACTGAAAGCGGTGTTGCGGGGTTGAGCGTCACGCCGGCCTTTCTGCCGAGCCCGCGGATCGTCTGCAGCGAGCGGTGCAGGTGAGGCCCGGCTTCGGCATGCACGGTGATGCTGTCGCAGCCCGCCTTGGCGAAGGCTTCGAGATAGGGATCGACGGGCGCGATCATCAGATGGCAGTCGAAGAACGCCATGCTGTGCGGCCGCAGCGCCTTGATGACATCCGGCCCGAAGGAGATATTGGGGACGAAATGGCCATCCATCACATCGAGATGAATCCAGTCCGCGCCCGCTTCCGTGACATCGGCGACTTCCTGTCCGAGCTTGGCGAAATCGGCAGCCAGAATGGACGGGGCTATGCGGATGGGCAGGGACATGGGGCAAACTCCTCTCGACGCGTTGCGTAAGCTGCCTTTAACACCAAGTATCGGGGTTTGAAACGGCCGGTCGCGCGGTTGCCGGCGGTTTTCAGCTGCGTTTCCTCGAATTTTCGGCGGCGCGGGTTTCGCCTATTGTCTTTCAGCCTTGTCCGCCGGTTCGAAGCGCTGGCCGTTCCATCGCTGCAGGCGATAGGGATTGTCCGAAAGATCATGCGACGGGTTGAAGCCGAGATCGCCGAGAACGGTTTTGAAAAGGGTGCCGCCCGCCAGTATCTCCGGCGCGGGTTTCGACTGCGCCTGTGTGGCTTCCGCAAGGGCGGCGGTGAGTTCCGCTGCCGCATAGGCCGGCAGGACGTAACCTTCCGGCTCGATGCCGGCGCCGCGCAGTTCGCCGGCAACCGCCTGGGCCGATGGCAGGGTATCATAGGCCGGGCGGGTGACCGCCAGCACATTCGCGGCCAAGGGGACCGGATTGTTGGCCGCATTCATGGCATCGCCGCCCATGAGGGTGAGGGGAATGTTCTCCGACCCCGCGTCTCTGGCAATGATGGCGACGTCGTTGCGTTCCGCGCCGACGAAGACATGGGAAATGCCGGTGCGCGCCAGCCGGCGCACCAGCGCCACCTGCTGTTCCTGGTTGGGACGCATCGTATCGGCAAGGGTGGGCTTCAGGCCGTTTTCCTCGAGCGACGAGCGGATGCGGTCGACCAGCTCGCGGCTGTAGATCGTGCCGTCATCCACAAGTCCGATGGAATGTCCCTTCCAGTCGCGCAGGATGATCTCTGCGATCCTGTCCGATTCGGCCCTGTCAGACGGGGCGAGGCGAAAGAGCGGCCAGCCATACTTCAGGGCGTCTTCCATCAGGATCGGCGCGCGGCTGGAAAGCGTGATGGCGGGAATGGCGGCCGCTTTCAGCGGTGGCAGAACATCCTGAAGCGTTTCGGTGCACAAGAAACCGATTGCGGTGCTGACCTTGGCGGCCACGAGGCCATCGGCTATCGCGCCGCCGCTGCCATCTTCGCAGCTTTCATGGATTTCGACGACATCCAGCCCGAGCTTTGCCGCCGCCGCCTTCGCGCCCTGCCGTACCTGCTGCCCCAGAAGTTCGTAAGGACCGCTCTGGGGCGCAACAATGCCAATCGATGCCGCGCTTGCTGAGCCCGCAAGGGCAAAACCGGCGATGATCGTTAGCAGGCGAAGTGAAAGCATGACGTGATAGAAATCCTGTTGTCCCGGCTTGATGTTTATCGGCAACAACCGGTTTTCCAAAGGAAAAATACGCGCGCTTCACGGACATTCCCGCAAAACCATCATATTGCCCCGTGTGTCTGCATTGTTTGTGAGGATCAGCTCGCCGATCTTTTGCTGGTTTCCGGGCTTGTGCGCCTGGAGAGCAACTCCTCTCCAAGGCTTTGCTCTACCCACGGCAACTGGGACATAAGATCGTTCCAATCGAAGGATGAGCCGGCGCGGCGGGTCAAATTATTATGCCATCTGGTCAACTCCGCGAAGCGCTGATCGTCGGTTATCCTCACCTCATGGTCGCGGTAAACTTTGTTGATCAATCTTCCGAGAGGATTGATCAGATCCACTAAAAGCTGATGTGAGCTATAGTCTGCGCTCGCCGATTGCCCACCTTCGAACATATCTCCATGTCCCGTCACCAGCCATGATATGTTCACGCCAAATTCCCGGTGGTACGCGGAAAGCAGTTCGGCATCGGGCACGCGTTCGCCCCGCTCATAATGCGCCAGCCCGCTTTTGCTGATTGCCAGTCGGTTGGCGAAGACATCCCGGTCATCGATATCGAACGCCGCCCTCACAGCGCGGAGGCGTTTTCCTAGGGCTGTCTTGGGCTCGACTTCTTTCCTGGCCAAATTCCTTTAAATTAAATCACAAATGGAGTTTACAAAAATCCAAATGTAATTTAATCCTCTCTGTGTTCGCATGTCATCCATTGGGAGCGCGTCTGCCAGGACGCACTTGTTTTAATAGGTTATTTAGCACTGTGTTAAAGGCATCAGCAAGATAGAGAGCACGCTTCGTTCCATTGCATAGAATCAAATATCTCGCCGTTGAATGCTTGATGATCGTTCGCGGTCTTCAAGACGATTCGATTGTGAAGCGTTGACGACAATTTCTGGAGACACAGATCTCTAAAAAGGCGGCCGCGATGCGCGTTGAAAGGTCAGGGTTGCTACGCAAAGTATTCGGTTCGGCGACTAAGGGCCTTGCAATGCTCGTTTTGTGCCCATTTATTTTGTTGTTCGCGATTGTCGTGATGGCGATGGTCGTGATTTCCCCTGCGATAAAGCCAAGGGAAGAAAGACACCGCTGATCGGAATTTCTTCCACGCCAAATGTATTTGGCAGCCAACGGCGTACCATCATGGAAAGAAAATGGAGAATATTGCAAAAAATATCATACTTTATTTTAGGTGCAGGTTTTTATTATTGGTTTTAATCGTCTCCATTTTTATGTGGGGGCTTATCATTCTTGGCATCCGACTGATTATATCGAAGCTGTAACTGCATGAATTCACGGATTTAACATCGCAATGGGATGTTGCCTCCGTGCAGCCTCGAGTCTGCGTCGGAAAAAACGCCACATGCGTCAATTTTAAGTTGTTTTTACCGTCGGAGGCTGAAGATGATCGTTGTCGTTGATTTCCCACAGAATCTTAATCATCTACCTGTTTCCAAGGCGAGAAGACGTCAGCGAGGATGAACGACGGTATTGCTTTATAAAACTATTATATTTGTGGAGTAGAGATGCAATTTGGGAAACGTGAGCTATTAATTCTGCCTTCTAGAGTGCAGCCCACAAAAATGCACATTTTATTCCCATTTTCCTAACTTGCTGATATATATTCAAAATATGTAAAGCTTCATGGCGCGCGCAAGTTTTTCCTCGCGGTTTTTTCGCATTTGCGAGAAGATTTGCTTGACGGAAAGTAAATGATTAGCTTAGATGTAACTGTTTCAGGGGACGACTGAAATTGGCTGTAACAGGCCTCGGAAAGTGTTCCGAATATAAGCACTGCCAGACTATATTGCCTTTCATATTCTATTTTTTTCATTACGTATAAACCGCTTCGGGAAACTGGGGCGGTTTTTTACGTGGAGCTAATTTAAGCAATTTAAAATTGAATTAGGAAACTCCTGCGCAAAGACGTTCTTTCATTTTCGAATTTATGGAAAAGATATCGCGCGGAGGGAGCGAAGCCGGCTCCGAAGTCCACATCAACATAACTGCTTGATATGCCGGTTGACGGACATTGTCGCCTGCGAGCGAGTTCGGTCGGCCGTCTGTGCGGCTTTATTTAAGGGCGGCCAGGGCGTCCCTGGCAAAGGCGGAGATGGGTTCGGGAAGCTTATCCGGATCGAACCAGCCGATGGCGGAAAGCTTGTCGGGTTCGGTCAGTGCCGGCTCACCCTGCGCAGCGTGGGTGACGAAGATCAGCGAAACCCAGTGGTGGCGATCTTCCGTATCGATGAATTCGCTATGGCAGAGGAATTCGACGTTGCCGATCTTGAGCCCGGTTTCTTCTTCGGCTTCGCGGCGTGCCGCGGCGAGGGAGGTTTCAAGGTGATCGACCTTGCCGCCCGGAATGCTCCAGTATCCGGCTTCCGGCGCCTTCAGACGCCGGCATAAAAGCACGCGGCCGTCACGCAGGATGGCGAGGCCGACGCCGACACCCGGAAAATCGAGACCTGGCCTGGCGGTCGGCGTCATGCTGTCCATTCCCGCGGTCAGGCCTTGGCGTTGGCCACGATCAGCATGAAAGCGGGGATGTCGTCGCCGAAACCAACCGGTGTCGGGCCATCGTCATGGTCGCGATAATGGCGGCGGCGGTCGCGGTTGTCGTCATTGGCGTGCAACGGATTGCGGCTATTGCGGTCGGAATTGCGCGGGGTCTTTTCCTGCTTGCGTTCTGCTTTCACCTTGTCGTCTCCATGAGCCGCGATGTCCGTGTCCGCAGCGGATTGTGCACCCTGATTGATGTTTTCGACCGGCGCTGCGTCGCGACGGTTGCGGTCGCGGCCCCTGCCGCCCCGTTCCTTGCCCCGGCGGCCGGAATTGCTTTCAAAGCTTTCCATGGGCGCGGGAAGGGTGGAGAGGTCACCGTTCTGCCACTCAATCTTTTCGCCGATCAGCTTTTCGATCGCGTCGAGATACTTCGTGTCGCTTCTGGTGACGATGGTGAAGGCCTTGCCCGAGCGGCCGGCACGACCGGTACGGCCGATACGGTGGACATAGTCTTCCGAGTGAATGGGAATATCGAAGTTGAAGACGTGGCTGACATCGGGGATGTCCAGGCCGCGTGCGGCAACGTCGGAGGCGACGAGCAGCTTCAGATTGCCGTCCTTGAAGTTCTGCAGCATCGTGGTGCGCGAACGCTGGTCCATGTCGCCATGCAGCGCGCCGACGGAAAAACCGTGACGGTCGAGCGAACGGAAGAGGTCGGCCACATCCTTCTTGCGGTTGCAGAAGATGATGGCGTTCTTCAGTTCGGCTTCTTCGGCGCGGACGAGATCGCGCAGCACGGCGCGCTTTTCATAATCCTTGTTGTGCGCGGCAACGATGCGCTGGGCAACGGTCTTTGCCGTGGAGGAGGGCTTGGCGACCTCGACACGAACGGGGTTCTGCAGGAACCGGTCGGCCAGCTTCTGGATTTCCGGCGGCATGGTGGCCGAGAAGAACAGCGTCTGCCGGGTAAACGGGATCATCTTGGCGATGCGCTCGATATCGGGAATGAAGCCCATATCCAGCATACGGTCGGCTTCGTCGATGACGAGGATTTCCACGCCGGTCATCAAAAGCTTGCCGCGCTCGCAATGGTCGAGAAGGCGGCCGGGGGTGCAGATCAGCACATCGGCGCCGCGCTCAAGCTTGCGGTCCTGGTCTTCGAAGGAAACGCCGCCGATCAGGAGCGCGACGTTCAGCTTGTGATTCTTGCCGTATTTCTCGAAGTTCTCCGCCACCTGCGCTGCCAGCTCACGGGTCGGCTCAAGGATCAGCGTGCGCGGCATTCTGGCGCGGGCGCGGCCCTTCTCGAGCAGCGTGAGCATCGGCAGAACGAAGGACGCGGTTTTGCCCGTGCCGGTCTGTGCGATACCGCAGATATCACGCTTTTCCAGCGCCGGCGGAATGGCGCCAGCCTGAATGGGTGTCGGCGTCGTGTAGCCGGCATCTGCAATAGCGGAAAGAACTTTTTGGCTCAGGCCAAGATCAGAGAATGTTGTCAAAGGAAGAACTTTTTCCGTTCTGGTTCGGTAAGAACACCTGCGTGCCGCGACGGCACTTGCAAAGACTTGGCGCGGGGATATGCCCAAATTGCCGGAAAGTCAAGGAAACAACGGGAAAAGCGCGCGAAACAGCGGGGTTCGGGCGGGGCATCTTGGCCTTTGGTGCAGATTTCAGCGATTTATCGTAAAAAGCGCAAAAAAAGCATTAAAATCGGGCTGCTATTTTAAAAAGGTTTTGAGTTCCGTTCCGGCGATCAGGAACCGCATCGGATCGACCGGCGTATCGTTGCGGCGCACCTCGTAATGCACATGCGGACCGGTGGAGCGGCCGGTGCTGCCGGCGCGGCCGATGACGTCGCCGGCCTCGACCCTGTCGCCGGCTTTCACCAGAATGGCGGAGAGATGGCCGAATCGCGTCGAGACGCCCTGGCCGTGATCGATCTCGACCATATTGCCGTAGCCGCCGGAATTTTCCGCGACCGTCACCTTGCCCGCGCCGGTGGATTTGACGTCAGCACCGGTTTCAGCACGAAAATCGATGCCGGTATGCAGGGCCGGGCGGCCGAGAAACGGATCCATCCGGTTGCCGAATCGGCTGGTGATCGCCCGGCCGGGGGCCGGGTTGCCGAAGGGCAGGGTGGTCGCGGTTTCCTTGACGATGTCGAGCCGGTTCAGCGCATTGTCGAGATTGGTGAGCGACAGGTTGAAAGGATCGGTGTCCCCGCGCTCGGGGTCGGCATAGGGGCCGCCTATGTCATCGTTGCCGTTCTCTTCGATTTTCAGGCCCGCCTGCCGGATGATGTCCTGCATCGCATTCGCTTTGTCCTCGGCGTCGCTGGTCAGTCTGGCGATGCGCGATATCTGCTGGCGTTCGATATCCTTCAGCGACAGGGTCACCTTGGAAAACACCCGGTCGGCCCGGTCGGACGGCGTTTCGCCGGCTTCGGGTACATAGGCGGCGCGTCTGTCCGATGTGGCCGGCTTTTCCACCTGCGGCTTGCGTGGCGTCATCAGCTTTTCGATGGCTGAAAGGCCGCCGGAGAGGTCAGCGCGTTTTTCCGGCGCCATGGCGTTCGAAAGAGAAGAGGGTGCGGCCGGGGAGGCGGCGATGCCGGAATTTTCGGCGCGCTCCAGCAATTCGCTCATTCGGCCGTGCCGCGAGGTCAGCGCCGCCTGCTGTTCCAGCAGCTTTTCCACTTTCTTTTCAACGACCTGCTGATCGAGCAATTGCCGGGAGGTGACACGGTCCACCTGGGCTCTCAGCGCTGCGATGCGGTCTTCATAGTCGTTCTGCATGCGGGTCTGGCGGGCCATGGTCGCGCCGATCAGATCGTCACGCAAAATGAGATAGCCTGTGGCTCCGAGATAACCGAGCGAGAAAAGGCCGATCGTGCAGCCGGCAAGCGCCGCCATCCACGGACGGATGGTCATGTGCCGCACCCTGTCGCCGCGCGCGAGAATGAGCACGTGAGGCTCACGCTTTTTGCCGAATACCCGGTTTTCCGCCGTATCAGTCACAATCTCTCTCCGGACTGGCCGATTTCTTAAGGGAAATCATAATTCGTTAAGGTTAACGAAGTTTTGCCGGAGAGGCCTTTCGGCGATGTCGGCTATTGGCTGACGGATGTGAGCGAGCGGTAAAAGGAGGGCGTCAGGCCGGCCTCGGCGCGGGCAATGTCGTTGAAGGGCGGTTTCAAAGGGCCGCGGAAATTGGCGCGCACCAGCTGCCTGAAGGTCGCGGCCGGGTCCTTCTTTTCACGGGCGCACAGGAACCGGAACCATTTCGCGCCGATGGCGACATGGCCCTTTTCGTCATTATAGATGACATCGAGAACGGCGGCGCTTTCGAGATCGCCCGTCTCACGCATCTTCGCCTGCAGGGAAGGGGTGACGTCCAGTCCGCGCGCTTCCAGGATGAGCGGGACGACGGCGAGCCGTGCAGTGAGATCGTTGCGGGTGGAATGCGCGGCCTGCCAGAGCCCGTCATGGGCCGGCAGATCGCCATAGTCGGCGCCGAGGCTTCTCAGCCTGTCCCGCACCAGCCGGAAATGTTTCGCCTCCTCGAAGGCGACCTGCATCCAGCCGTCGAAAAAGGAATGCGGCACCGGCTCGCTGGCATAACGGGCGACAATATCGAGCGCGAGATCGACGGCGTTGAGTTCGATATGGGCTATGGCGTGCAGCAGCGCGATGCGGCCCCTGACGCTGTGAAGGGAGCGGCGTTCCACGGCGGTTGGCGGCACGAGTTCCGGTTTCTCGGGTCTGCCCGGCCGCTCGGGCAGCGGCGGGTCGAGAGGCGAGCGCAGCGACAGGCGGCGCTCGAACCAGCGTGTCGCCGTTTCCTGCGCGAGTGCGGTCTTTCTGTCGAGATCGGCGCTCACGATGGCATCCGTCGCGCCGCCTCGCAGCGAGATGATTTTGAACGGGGGCGTCACGACGGGTTGGTCCCTCAGAGCTTCTTCACAGCCTCGAGAACGGCCTGGGCATGGCCCGCGACCTTCACCTTGTTCCAGATTTCCGCGATTTTTCCATCCGGGGCAACGAGGACGGTCGTGCGTTCGACACCCATGTATTTTTTGCCATACATGCTTTTTTCCTTCCAGACGCCATAGGCTTCCAGAACCTTCCTCTCTTCGTCGGAAGCGAGCATGACGGATAGCGAATGTTTTGCCGCAAACTTGTCGTGGCTTTTGACGCTGTCGGGCGAAATGCCGATGACGACGGCGTTGGCTGCCTCGAATTCGCCGCCCAGCGCGCTGAAGTCGATGGCTTCTGCGGTGCAGCCGGAAGTATCGTCCTTCGGATAGAAATAGAGGATGACGGCCTTGCCTTGCAGTTTGGACAATGTCACCGTCCCTTCACCGTTGCGGGGCAAAGTAAAATCGGGAGCCGGGCCGCCAATCGTCAAGTCTGTCATAATCTACCTTTCTTTCGCCGGGATGTTGAGGAAAAGTCGCCACATTCGATATATAGCGAAACCGCGCGTCGTCCAGATCACTATTTAGATTTCAGGTCGAACGATCTTAAATCTCAATCGTTATCCGGGCTAAAGAATTAAAGCGGGATTCCGGACGAAAACCGCTTACACTTTTCGCCATCCCGCTTCGGTGTTGCGGCGAAACAAAGCTATTCAAGGGCAAACACGGGCGTATGGCTGAAGTCAGGGGTGAAAAGGTCAAGTTCGGCAGACGCGATATCATTGCGCTGCACGATCTTCCTTCGGCGCAGGCCGAAGATCCCATCATCGTGCATTGCCCGGCGCCGCGCTCCATGGTGCGTGCCTTCATCAAGATTTTCGCAGCGCTTTTCGTGCTGGCCTTCCTGTCCATCGGCGGCATCATTCTTTCCGTCGAGACAGGATCGATCGACGCGACGCTTTCCAGCCAGGCGCAGCAGGCGCTGGAAAGGGCGCTCGGCCCCCATTACAGCGCGCGGATCGGTTCTTCGGCGATCAGGTTTTCCACCGGGCTGCGCCTTGCGCTGGTGGCGGAGGATGTGGATATCATCGAGAAGGAATCCGGCCAGCATATGAGCCGGGCGCGGGCAATCGGCATGGCGCTCGATCCGCTTGCGCTTCTGACCGGCCGTGTCTCGGTGGAGAGCCTCGAGGCCGACGGGATGGAGCTCGATACGGCGCTTTTGCCCAAGGGTAACGGGTTCGATCTCGCCAGCGTCAAGCTCGACGCCGTGCCGCAGCAATTGCAGGAGGCCTTCGGGCAGCTCGACAAGCTCGCTCAGGCTTTTCTGAGCAGCGGAACCGAGGAAATCGATATTTCCAGCGTTTCGATTCACCTGCCACCCGGAGAGTTGGGCAAGCCGCGTACCGTCGAAGTGCGTGAACTGTCGCTGACGCCCGATCAGCAGGGCGGATATTCGCTCGATGGAGAAACGCTATTCAACGGTGAAATTGCCAGCGTGTCGCTGCAGACTTCGGGATCGGGCGGCCGGATAGACGGTTTTGAAGCCCGCATCGACGGTTTCGATATCGGCCCGTTTCTTGAGAAATACGATCCCGACGGAAATCTCCATGAAGGCCTGAACGTCAAGACGGGTATCAACATTGTCGCTCGGCGCGCCATGGAAGGGCAGGAGCCACAGCTGGAGATTGCGCTCGGCCTCGGCAATGGAACGCTGATGATCGGCGGTGAGTCCCAGACCTTTACGGCTGGCAACGTCCATGCACGTTATGACTTTGCCAAAAGCACCCTTGTCATCGACAATTCGCGGCTGGAGCTCGGGCGGACAATTCTTCCGGTCGCCGGTGAAATCAGCGATACGGAAGAAGGTTTCGGCCTTTCGCTGCGGATCGACAACGCCGTTGCTTCGTCCGAAGCTTCGGGCGAGGCCCCGGTTCCTTTCAGCCTGAAGGCCGACGGGCATTTTACGGCGGCGACGAAGCAGCTCGACGTTCCCTCGCTTTATGTGACAGGCCCGCTCGGAGACATGGCGGGATCGCTGAAAATCCGGTTCGGCCAGGGGTCGCCGGAAATCAGCTTCGGCGGGCAGATTCCGAAGATGGAGGCCACGGCGGTCAAGCAGCTCTGGCCGTTCTGGATGGCGCACAAGCCGCGCGACTGGGTGGTCTCCAATCTCTACGGCGGCACCGTCACCAATGGTTCAATCGCTGTCTTCATCCCGCAGGGGCGGATGTGCGGCCCCGGCTGCCCGCTGGTGCTCGGCGAAAGCGAAATGCAGATCCGCTTCGATATAGACGATACGCGTCTCAATACCACCGGCGACATTCCACCGTTGCGCGATGTCGACGCGCATTTCGACCTCGTCGGCGGCAAGATGGCCGTCGATATCAAGCGGGGGACATCCTATTTTCCGTCGAACCGGTCGCTTGCGCTGGAAAACAGCCGTTTTCTCATTTCCGCTGTTTACGACAAGCCGCTGCTCGGAAATCTCGAACTGAACGTTTCGGGCTCGGCCGATGCTGTGGCCGAGCTTGCGGCGCTCAAACCCATCAATGCGCTCAAGAATACGCAGTTCAAGCCGGAGGATTTCACCGGCGATGTCAAAGCCCATGCTAACCTGACCGTTGGCCTGCTTTCCAGCCATAACCCGCCTCCGCCGGTGTGGACGGCCGATCTCGATCTGAAGAACCTGTCGCTGACCAAGCCCTTTGCGGGCCACAAGGTGACTGCGCTCGACGGTTTCATGACGCTGGACGACCGCCAGCTCAAACTGGAGGGCAGAGGCCGCGTGGACGACGTGCCGATGGACATCGTGATGACGGAGCCGGTGAGCAAGAACAGCGATATCGCGCCGACGCTGTCGCTGAAGGCAAGCCTGAACGAAACGCAGGTTGCCAAGCTCGCTCCGGAACTTTCCACGGTCCTCGGCGGCACGACGGCGATTGAAATCGACGGCGCCGACCCGAAACGCCAGGATATCCGGCTCGATCTGACCAAGGCGTCGATCATTCTGCCGGGGCTCGGCTGGAGCAAGGGCATCGGCATTCCCGCCAGCGCCGCCTTCACCATGGAAATGGGAGACGGGCGCACGACGATCAGCGACTTCTCGCTCGACGGCGACGGCTTCGGCGCTGCCGGCGATATCGCCTTCAGCAAGAACGGGCTGATTTCCGCCGATCTCAGCCGCGTGCAGCTTTCGCCCTCCGATAATTACGCCGTTTCGGTCGCCGCTTCGAAGAACGGCTATATCATCAATGCATCGGGGAAATCCGCCGATGTCAGGCCTTTCCTCTCGAAGCTTCGCAGCTCTTCCGGCAGCGGCGACGGGACGTCGCGTTCGCAGCCATCCCTTGCCATCAAGACGCAATTCGACAAGGTCTACGGGTTCAACGATGAAATCCTTGCCAATGTCAGTTCCGATGTCAGCGTGCGGGATGGCAAGGTTCGCTCCATCGATTTCCGTGGCGTCACCGGCAACGGCCAGGCGGTGGTGGCGCAGACCGTCAATCGCGGGGCGACGGGAACCGTGACGCTGACCAGCAGCGATGCGGGTTCGCTCGCCCGTTTCGCCAATATCTACAGCCGCATTCGCGGCGGCCTTCTCAACCTTGCGCTGACGACCTCCAATGGCAGCGACTGGAGCGGATCGCTCGACCTGCGCAATTTTGTCGTCGTCAACGAAGCCAAGCTGCAGGACATCGTCGCCACGCCGACGGGCGAGGACGGCAGGAGCCTCAACAATGCGGTGCGCCGCAATATCGATGTCAGTTCGGAAAAATTCCAGCGCGGTTTTGCCCGGGTCGTTTACGTCAACGGTTCGGTGGCGGTGGAAAACGGCGTCGTGCGCGGCGAGCAGATCGGTGCGACTTTCCAGGGGCTTTTGAAGGACCAGAGCGGCCGTATGGACATGACCGGCACCTTCATGCCCGCCTATGGCCTGAACCGGCTGTTCGGCGAGCTGCCCTTCATCGGCATCTTCCTCGGCAATGGCCGCGACCGGGGCTTGCTCGGCATCACTTTCAAGCTCTCCGGCCAGACGGACCAGCCGAAGCTGACGATCAATCCGCTTTCGCTGATCGCGCCGGGCGTCTTCCGGCAGATTTTCGAGTTTCAGTGAATGGAGCGTCGCAAAGCTTGGCGCACGCGGCCGTTTGGCGAGAACGAGTGCACCCGCACTCCGTCACCCCGGACCTGATCCGGGGTCCAGTGCGATCAAGTCCTTGATCGCGCGAGAGCCCTTTCACGGCGCAGACGCGCCGTGGCTGGATGCCGGATCTAGCCCGGCATGACGGAAGTGGGGGTATCGGCGCATCGAGGACCGCTTTCGCAGTCCTCGACACGATGTTTTTGTAAGTCTTACGCCGGGCGAACCAGAACGTGCTTCTTCTTGCCGACCGACAGCTTGATGACGCCGTCGCCGGTGATTTCACCGGAACCGACCGTCTGGCGCTCATCCGAAACGCCAATGTCGTTGATCTTTACCGCACCGCCCTGAACGTGGCGGCGGGCCTCGCCGTTCGAGCCGGCGAGGCCGGCGCGGACGATGAGCGACAGGACGCCGAGGCCGGCTTCGAGTTCGGATGCCGGAACCTCGATGGAGGGCAGGTTTTCGGCGAGCGCACCTTCTTCGAAGGTCTTGCGCGCCGTCTCGGCCGCTTCTTCCGCCGCCGCGCGGCCATGCAGGATGGCCGTCACTTCGGTCGCGAGGATTTTCTTCGCCTCGTTGATCTCCGATCCGCCAAGGGCGGCGAGACGGGCGATCTCATCCATCGGCAGCGTGGTGAAGAGTTTCGCAAAGCGAACCACGTCCGCATCTTCCGTGTTGCGCCAGTATTGCCAGAAATCATAGACCGGCAGCAGGTCCTTGTTCAGCCACACCGCGCCGGAAGCCGACTTGCCCATCTTCGCACCGGAGGAGGTGGTCAGAAGCGGCGAGGTCAGGGCGTAGAGCTGCGGTGTCCCCATGCGGTGACCGAGATCTATGCCGTTGATGATGTTGCCCCACTGGTCGGAACCGCCCATCTGCAGGCGGCAGCCGGTGCGCTGGTTCAGCTCCACGAAATCGTAGGCCTGCAGGATCATGTAGTTGAATTCGAGGAAGGACAGTGACTGTTCGCGGTCGAGGCGCGTCTTCACGCTGTCGAAGGACAGCATGCGGTTGACCGAGAAGTGGCGGCCGACATCGCGCAGGAATTCGAGGTAGTTGAGGCCGCGCAGCCAGTCGGCATTGTTGATCATCAGTGCCGGATTATTGGCGCGGTCGTAATCGAGGTAATTGGCGAAGACATGCTTGAGCGAGGTGATGTTGTCCTCGATCATGTCGATCGTCATCAGCTTGCGGGCCTCTTCCTTGAAGGAGGGATCGCCGACCATGCCGGTGCCGCCGCCCATCAGCGAGATCGGCTGGTGGCCGGTCTTCTGCATCCAGTGCAGCATCATGATCTGGGTGAGGTGGCCGACATGCAAACTCGAAGCCGTCGGGTCATAGCCGATATAGGCGGTCACGGTTTCCTTGGCGAACAGTTCGTCGAGACCTGCCTCATCGGAGATCTGGTGAATGAAGCCGCGCTCATCGAGCGTGCGGAGGAAATCGGACTTGAACCTGGACATAACCTTTTACTTTCTGGTTTGATCTTTGCGGCCATCGAAAACCAATGACCGTCGCGGCTTTATCATTGTTTTTTGAAATGTGCACCCGTTTCGGCCATGAATGTCGGGATTCAAGCAAGCATGATTCGAGATTGCAGGGGAGCGGCAGGTGGGCGAGGTCAAAACGGCAATCGGGCTGATGAGCGGCACATCGATGGACGGCATCGATATTGCCCTTTTGCGCACGGATGGCGAAAGCGTGGTTCGGCATGGGCCGAGTGGGTATTTCCCCTATGATCCGGGCCTGCGCGCCATCTGGCAGAAGGCATTGGTCACCGCCAAAGCCATTCGTGAACGACGCGAACGTCCCGGCGATCTGGGTGAGGCCGAGCGCAAGCTGACGCTTGCCCATGCGGCGGCGGTGAAATCCTTCCTCCATCGTCACCGGCTCCAGCCCGGCGATATCGATGTGATCGGCTTTCACGGTCAGACGGTGCTGCACCGCCCGGACGAGGCGCTGACCGTGCAGATCGGCGACGGCGCGCTTCTGGCATCCGAAACCGGCATCGATGTGGTTTACGACATGCGGGCAAACGACATGGTCCATGGCGGGCAGGGCGCGCCGCTGATCCCGGCCTATCACATGGCGCTTTCCGCTAATCTGCCCGATGGGTTCGAAACGCCGGCCGTCTTCGTCAATATCGGCGGCATCTCCAATCTCACCTATATCGGTGAGGCGGGGCGGCTTGCCGCTTTCGACAGCGGCCCCGGCAATATGCTGATCGACCAGTGGATCGAGGCGCATACGGGCAAGGCCTTCGACAAGGGCGGCAAGACGGCGGCGGGTGGCAGCGTCGTCGCGTCGCTGGTGGTGCGTTATATGGAGAGCCCGTTTTTTTCAGCCAATATCCGTCGGTCGCTGGACCGCAGCGATTTCGTGCCGCCGAAAAAGGGGGAGGTCTCACTGGCGGATGGGGCGCGGACGCTGGCGCATCTGACGGGGGCTGCCATTCTGAAGTCGGCAAGTTATCTGCCGGAGGCGGCGAGGACCTACGTGGTCTGTGGTGGTGGGCGGTTGAACCCGGTGATCATGGAGGAGTTTGGTAACCTTGCCGCCAAGGTCGGCGCACGTGTGATTGCGGCGGAAGAGGCGGGGTTCGATGGCGGCGCGATGGAGGCGGAGGCCTGGGCCTATCTGGCGGTTCGGTCGGTCAAGGGTTTGCCGCTGACCTATCCCGGTACGACGGGGGTGAAGGAGCCGGTGACTGGGGGGGTGTTGGTGCGATCGGAAGGACGATCATAGTATAGGACGGAGGGCTTGGCTCACCCCCCTCTGCCCTGCCGGGCATCTCCCCCTCAAGGGGGGAGATCGAATCGTGGCGACCTTCTGGTCATTTTAGACGTAGAAACTTGGGCGAGGAGCAGGCGTCTAGCTGATCTCCCCCCTTGAGGGGGAGATGCCCGGCAGGGCAGAGGGGGGGTAAGCCACACCCACCATCGATCATTGTCTTTAGATCAAAACCTACCCTGCCAATGCTCGGCCAATCACCGAATGCGCTTCGCCGCCGGTTCCGGCACGAGTTCGCCATTGAGGCGGCGGTCGAGATAGTCCTCGCATTCGCCCATCAGGTCGTCCACCTTGCCGTTGAAGAAGTGGTTGGCGCCGGGAACGGTGCGGTGGGTGATGAGGATGCCCTTCTGGGTCTTCAGCTTCTCCACCAGGCCGTTGACATCCTTCTCAGGCGCGACCTTGTCGCTATCGCCGTTGATGATGAGGCCCGACGACGGGCATGGGGCGAGGAAGGAGAAATCGTAGGTGTTGGGCTGCGGCGCAATCGACATGAAACCTTCGATTTCCGGGCGGCGCATCAGGAGCTGCATGCCAATCCAGGCGCCGAAGGAGTAACCCGCGACCCAGCAGCTTTTCGAATCGGGATGCAGGCTCTGCACCCAGTCGAGCGCGGAAGCGGCATCGGAAAGCTCGCCGGCGCCATGGTCGAATTCGCCCTGGCTGCGGCCAATGGAGCGGAAATTGAACCGGAGCGTCGTGAAGCCGCGCTTCTGGAAAAGATAAAAGAGCTGATAGACGATCTGGTTGTTCATCGTGCCGCCAAACTGTGGGTGCGGATGAAGGATGATCGCGATCGGCGCGCTCTTTTCCTTGGAGGGTTGATAACGGCCTTCGAGGCGACCCGCAGGGCCGTTAAAGATGACTTCGGGCATTGGTACTCCGGTCGTGTTTTTTCATTCTCCAACCGCATTCTTCCGATGAGAAGACTTGACGAACTGTGTCATCTTTTCTAGAACGCAGTTTAGAATAATTCGAAACTTTGCGTGTGCTAAAGCACTCGGGTGGTGTCATAAGGCAAGCGCAACTGTAATTTCAAGAAAAATGCGTTTTGGCGCATTGAAGATTGGATGAAGCCTCATCGTCATGACGGTTTTGACGCGGACATATATGGACTGGAACGCCACGGCGCCGCTTTTGCCCGCCGTGCGCGATGTTCTCGTCTCCGCGCTCGATCTTGCCGGCAATCCATCTTCCGTCCACCGGGAAGGGCGTGCCGCCCGCGCCGCCGTTGAGGGCGCCCGCCGCGAGGTTGCGGCACTTGTTAGCGCGCAGGCTGCCCACGTCACCTTCACCAGCGGCGCGACGGAAGCCGCCAATCTGGTGCTGACGCCTGAATTCAAGATGGGGCGCGCTCCAGTGCGCTATGGCCATCTTTATGTTTCAGCCATCGAGCACCCCGCTTTCCGCGAAGGCGGCCGGTTCGGCAAGGCTGACGTTACGGAAATTCCCGTTACGTCAGCGGGTGTCATCGATCTTGCCGCGCTTGAGGCGCTGCTGTCGTCGCACGATGCTTCCACCGGCCTGCCGATGGTTGCCTGCATGATGGTGAATAACGAAACCGGCATCCTCCAGCCAGTGGCGGAAGCGGCGCGGCTGGTGCATGCGGCGGGCGGATTGATGGTGGTCGACGCCGTGCAGGCGGCAGGTCGTGTCCCTCTCGATATCAATGCGCTCGATGCGGATTTCCTGGTCATCTCGTCCCACAAGCTCGGTGGCCCCAAGGGGGCTGGCGCGCTGGTCTCGCGCGGCGAGGTAATGATGCCGAAGCCGCTTATCCATGGCGGCGGGCAGGAGAAGGGGCATCGTTCCGGCACGGAAAACACCCTGTCGGTCATCGGTTTTGGTGCCGCTGCCGCTGTTGCTGCCAAGAACCTCGAGATTGAAGCGGCGCGTCTTGCGGCTCTGCGGGCGCGGCTGGAAGACGGCATGCGGGCGAGTGCGCCTGACGTGATCATCCACGGTGAGGACGTCGCCCGCGTTGGCAATACCACGTTTTTCACCCTGCCGGGCCTGAAGGCGGAAACGGGGCAGATCGCTTTCGATATCGAAGGTATCGCGCTTTCTGCCGGTTCGGCCTGCTCATCCGGCAAGGTGGGGGAAAGCCATGTGCTGACGGCGATGGGGCGCGATCCCAAGCTTGGCGCACTCAGGATTTCCCTTGGCCATGCGACAGACGAAGCGGACATCGAACGGACGCTTGCGGCGTTTGCAAAAATTGCCGGGCGGCGCAGGCTTTCCGGTCAGGCCGCTTAAAATGCGGCAAAGAATTGCGGAATAGCAATTTTCCGCTTGCCGGGATGTGTGAAAAGCGCCATCCCGCACTTACATGGGTATAAGCTCCGCCCCGCTTAACGGCGCGGTGACATTGCCCGAAGATGGATAAGGCGGCTTTCCGCCTTGATACGTTGACAAGCCACCGGACCTTGGCTCCGGCGAGATTGGAGAACGACATGGCAGCGGTTCAGGAAACGATCGATCAGGTCCGCCAGATCGATGTGGACCAGTATAAATACGGCTTCGAAACCAATATCGAAGTCGACAAGGCCCCGAAGGGCCTTTCGGAAGAGGTGATCCGTTTCATCTCGGCCAAGAAGCAGGAGCCAGAATGGATGCTGGAATGGCGTCTTGAGGCTTACAAGCGCTGGCTGACGATGGAAGAGCCGACCTGGGCGCGCGTCAGCTACCCCAAGATCGACTTCAACGATCTCTATTATTATGCCGCGCCGAAGACCGCGCCCGGCCCGAAGTCGCTCGATGAAGTCGACCCGGAGCTTTTGAAGGTCTATGAGAAGCTCGGCATTCCGCTGAAGGAACAGGAAATCCTCGCCGGCGTCGAAAAGCGCCAGGTCGCCGTGGATGCCGTGTTCGACAGCGTCTCGGTCGTCACCACCTTCAAGGCGGAACTGGCGAAAGCCGGCGTGATTTTCATGTCGATTTCGGAAGCCGTGCGCGAGCATCCGGAACTGGTGAAGAAGTATCTGGGTTCTGTCGTTCCGACGACGGACAATTTCTACGCGACGCTGAACTCGGCCGTCTTCACGGACGGTTCCTTCGTCTTCGTGCCGAAGGGCGTGCGGTGCCCGATGGAGCTTTCCACCTATTTCCGCATTAACGAGAAGAACACCGGCCAGTTCGAGCGCACGCTGATCATCGCCGAAGAGGGTGCCTACGTCTCCTATCTGGAAGGCTGCACGGCACCGCAGCGCGACGAGAACCAGCTTCACGCCGCCGTTGTTGAACTGGTGGCGCTTGATGATGCCGAAATCAAATATTCCACCGTCCAGAACTGGTATCCGGGCGACAAGGAAGGCAAGGGCGGCATCTACAACTTCGTGACCAAGCGTGGCGATTGCCGCGGCAACCGTTCGAAGATTTCGTGGACGCAGGTGGAAACCGGTTCGGCGATTACCTGGAAATACCCATCCTGCATCCTGCGCGGTGACGATAGCCGTGGTGAGTTTTATTCGATCGCGGTTTCCAACGGCCATCAGCAGATCGATAGCGGCACCAAGATGATCCATCTCGGCAAGAACACGTCGAGCCGCATCATCGCCAAGGGCATTGCCGCCGGCTTTTCGGAAAACGTCTATCGCGGCCAGGTTTCGGCCCACCGCAAGGCGACCAACACGCGTAACTTTACGCAGTGCGACTCGCTGCTGATCGGCGACAAATGCGGCGCGCATACCGTGCCCTATATCGAGGCAAAAAACTCCTCCGCTCACTTCGAGCATGAGGCGACGACGTCTAAGATTTCCGAAGACCAGTTGTTCTATTGCCTGCAGCGCGGCATTCCCGAGGAAGCGGCGATCGCGCTCATCGTCAACGGCTTCGTGAAGGAAGTCATTCAGGAACTGCCGATGGAATTTGCCGTGGAAGCGCAGAAGCTGATCGGCATTTCGCTGGAAGGAAGCGTGGGTTAACTCTTGCTCGACGTCATCCTCGGGCTTGTCCCGAGGATCTGCTACGTGGGATGCGGCGATGAGCGGTTTCGTCTATATGATGTCCGAAAAGCCGCGAGGTGTGATCTACACCGGTGTCACCAGCGACCTGCCGGGAAGGATATATGAACATCGCACCGCGTCGCAGAAGGGTTATACCGAGAAATACAGGGCAAAGAACCTCGTCTGGTTCGAAACCCATCCAAATATCGTGCTGGCTATCCAGCGGGAGAAATCGTTGAAGCGTTACGTGCGCGAATGGAAAATTCGGTTGATAGAAGAGCTAAATCCAACCTGGATGGACCTTTACGAGCGCATCAACGAAATCGACAACGCCTATCGGCCGCACGAAAATACGCGGAAGTGGGGCGACTACAATTAACGGATTAGATCCTCGGGACAAGCCCGAGGATGACGGATGTGAGAATTGAGAGCGACCCGCAAACAGGGTCTTCGAGGCGGTCCTTGAAACCGCACCATGAACAGGAACAAAACCATGCTTGAAATCATCGACCTGCACGCAAAGATCGCCGATACCGA
Source organism: Agrobacterium sp. LR_9 (assembly GCF_041954855.1). Lineage (NCBI taxonomy): Bacteria > Pseudomonadati > Pseudomonadota > Alphaproteobacteria > Hyphomicrobiales > Rhizobiaceae > Agrobacterium > Agrobacterium sp. LR_9. Next base: position 152,069 of record NZ_JAVAYA010000007.1, on the reverse strand, counting down.
AACCGAGATCATCAAGGGTCTCAACCTGAAGGTTGCCGCCGGTGAGGTTGCTGCCATCATGGGGCCGAACGGTTCCGGCAAATCGACGCTCTCCTACATCCTGTCGGGCCGTGAGGACTACGAAGTCACCTCCGGTGACATTCTCTATAACGGCGAAAGCATTCTGGAGCTGGACGCGGCCGAGCGGGCTGCCAAGGGCATTTTCCTTGCCTTCCAGTACCCGGTCGAAATTCCGGGTGTTGCCACCATGCAGTTCCTGAAGGTTGCGATGAACGAGCAGCGCAAGGCGCGCGGCGAGTCCGAACTGACGACGCCGGACTTCATCCGCCGCGTCAAGGAAGCGGCCGGCGATCTGAAGATCGACATGGAGATGCTGAAGCGTCCGCTGAACGTCGGCTTCTCCGGCGGTGAGAAGAAGCGCGCCGAAATCCTGCAGATGGCGCTCTTGGAGCCGAAGCTCTGCGTTCTCGACGAAACCGATAGCGGCCTCGACATCGACGCCCTGAAGATCGTGGCTGACGGCGTCAACGCGCTGAAGTCGCCGGATCGCGCCACCGTGGTCATCACCCACTATCAGCGCCTGCTCGATTACATCGTGCCTGACAGCGTTCACGTTCTCTACAAGGGCAAGATCATCCGCTCGGGTGACAAGGCTCTTGCGCTGGAACTGGAAAACAACGGTTACGCCGACATCATCGGTGAAGCGGCCTAAGTCAAAGGCCAGGAGGTGATGTCCATGAACATTCAAGCTACCAACCGGCTGACGCCAGCGGAAACCGCGCTGGTCGACGCTTACACCGCCAAGTTCAGCGAATTGCCGGGCGACGGCGCTGTTGTTGCCGCCCGTGACGTGCTGTTCGACGATCTGAAGACCGGCGGTCTTCCGACCCGCCGCATCGAGGCGTGGCACTATACCGATCTCAAGAGCCTGCTGCGCGCCGTCCCGGAAGACCGGCCCGCGCCGGTTATCGAGAAGCAGGCGCCGACGGTTGCCGGTTCTCTGGTTGCCTATGTGCAGCATGGCGCGGCCGATATCGGCAAGATCGAGGACGTCCGTGTTTCGCGCTTTGCAGAAAGCCTGCTCGACGGTTCCGCTGCCGCCGGCCTCGCTGAAGCCAGCAAGGATGACGCGATTGGCCGCATCAATGGCAGCTTCGTGCGCGATGGCCTGGTGCTCGAGATCCCGGCCGATGCCGAGATCGAGAAGCCGATCGAATTGCAGGCGATCCATGGCGCAGGCCAAGTTCACAGCCGCTTCCCGGTCCGTTTCGGCAAGGGTTCCAAGGCAACCGTCATCGAGCGTCACCTTTCGGTGACTGCGGACGCGGCCTTTGTTTCCTCCGTCAGCGACATCGTCGTCGAAGACGGCGCGGAAGTGACCTGGATCATCTTGCAGCAACAGGGTGCAGCCGATATCCATCTTGCCCAGCTGCGCATGAAAATCGGCGCGGATGCCAAGATTCGCCTGTTCATTGTCAATGCCGGCGGCAAGCTGGTGCGGCAGGAACTGCGCATCAATGTGGAAGGCGAGGGCACTGACCTCATCGTTCGCGGCGTCAACCTTCTGGGTGGTGAAACCCATACCGACGTGACGATGGTTCTCGGCCACAACGTGCCGAACACGACCTCGACGGAAGTGTTCCGCAACGTGGTGTTCGACCGTGCAAAGGGCATTTTCCAGGGCATGATCCGGGTGGCACCCGATGCGCAGAAGACCGACGCAAAGATGGCCTGCAATACGCTGCTGATGTCTGACGATGGCGAGTTCTCGGCAAAGCCGGAACTGGAAATCTTCGCAGATGACGTTCAGTGCGGCCATGGTGCGACGGTTGCCGATATCAGCGACAACCATCTCTACTACCTGATGGCACGCGGCGTTCCGCGGGCGAAGGCACGGGCGATGCTCGTCAACGCCTTCGTCGCCGAGATCGTCGAGGAACTGGAAGAAGAAAATCTGGTAGAGGCGCTGGAGACGATCATCTCCGGCTGGCTGGAACATCATGCCTGAGAGCGAACGCGCCGCATTGGCGGCCCCTTATGACATCGAAGCCGTGCGCAAGGATTTTCCGATCCTGTCGCGCGAGGTCTACGGCAAGCCGCTGGTCTATCTCGACAACGGCGCGTCCGCTCAAAAACCGCAGGTGGTGATCGACGCCGTTTCGCATGCCTATGCCAATGAGTATGCGAATGTGCATCGCGGCCTGCATTTCCTCTCCAATGCCGCAACCGACGCCTATGAGGCGGCGCGCGAAAAGGTGCGCCGTTTCCTGAATGCCGGTTCGGTGGACGAGATCATCTTCACCAAATCCTCGACCGAGGCGATCAATACGGTTGCTTACGGTCATGGCATGCCGAAGATCGGCGAGGCCGACGAGATCGTCATTTCGATCATGGAGCATCATTCCAACATCGTGCCGTGGCATTTCATCCGCGAGCGGCAGGGTGCGAAGCTCGTCTGGGTGCCTGTGGATGATGACGGCGCGTTTCATATCGAGGCTTTCGAAAAGAGCCTGACGGAGCGCACCAAGCTCGTTGCCATCACCCATATGTCGAATGCGCTCGGCACTATCGTTCCGGTCAAGGAAATCTGCCGCATTGCGCATGAGCGCGGCATTCCGGTGCTGATTGATGGATCGCAGGGTGCGGTTCACATGCCGGTCGATGTGCGCGATATCGATTGCGACTGGTATGTGATGACCGGCCACAAGCTTTACGGTCCCTCGGGCATCGGCGTGCTTTATGGCAAGGCTGACCGCTTGCGCGAGATGCGGCCGTTCCAGGGCGGCGGCGAGATGATCCTCGATGTTTCCGAGGACAACGTGACCTATAATGAACCGCCGCATCGTTTCGAAGCCGGCACGCCGCCCATCGTGCAGGCGATCGGCCTCGGTTATGCGCTCGATTATATGGATAATCTCGGCCGCGCCGCGATTGCAGCACACGAGGCCGATCTTGCCGCTTATGCCGCAGAGCGGCTGCGCGAGATCAATTCGCTGCGCATCATCGGCAACGCGCCTGACAAGGGCGGCATCTTCTCCTTCGAACTTGAGGGCATCCATGCCCATGATGTCTCGATGGTGATCGACCGGCGCGGCGTTGCGGTACGTGCGGGCACCCATTGCGCCATGCCGCTCTTGAAACGCTTCGGCGTCACCTCCACATGCCGGGCATCGTTCGGCCTTTACAATACCCGCGCCGAAGTAGACTCTCTTGTCGAGGCGCTGGAATATGCGCGCAAATTTTTCGCCTGATATCGCAGCTTGAAATCAGGATTGAGGTTTAAGACCATGACTGCCGATGCCACTGCAAAGACCCAGGATGCGACCGAAGCTCAGGAAAAGGTGTCCACCATTCCGCCGGACGAGCTTGCACGCCTCAGCGACGACGTAATCGCGGCGCTGAAGACCGTCTACGACCCGGAAATTCCGGCGGATATCTTCGAACTCGGTCTCGTTTACAAGATCGATATCGAAGACGACCGGATGGTCAAGATCGTCATGACGCTGACGGCCCCCGGTTGCCCGGTGGCCGGTGAAATGCCGGGCTGGGTGGAAAATGCCGTCGGCGCCGTCGAAGGTGTTTCCGGTGTCGTGGTCGAAATGACCTTCGATCCGCCGTGGACGCCGGACCGCATGTCGGAAGAAGCACAGGTCGCCGTCGGCTGGTACTGACGTGATTTTGACGGGTGTCGTCCCTTGATGACATCGTCAGACGCACTTAAATTGAATTCCATAAGCATCGAGCCTTGAACTCGATTGTCGAAGGAGAAATGAGCCCATGGGCTTTGCGATCATGACCATGACCGGGGCTGCGGCCTCGCGCGTTAAAGCAATCGTCGAAAATTCCGGACCGGATGCCAGGGGCGTGCGCGTCGGCATCAAGAAGGGCGGCTGCGCGGGCATGGAATATACCATCGACCTCGTGACCGAGCCGGATGCGAAGGACGATCTGGTGGAGTTCGAAGGCGCTAAAGTCTGGGTTCAGCCTTCCGCCGTGCTTTATCTGCTCGGCACCCAGATGGATTTCGAAGTAACCAAGATGCGCTCCGGTTTCACTTTCAATAATCCGAACCAGACATCCGCCTGCGGCTGCGGTGAATCGGTTGAGCTGAAGCCCGCCGATCTGGCGGCGCTGGCGAAGCAGCGTGAGGCAGAGGCCAACGTTTGATTGGCCGCACTGCATTTCCGATCAGCGGGATGATTGCTGTTTCAGCGTATCGATAAAATCCGCCAGCGGATGAATCGATGGCGTCGTCATCAACAGCGGCTCGAGACCGGCTGCGATCATTGCGCAATCCTCCTTGGCAAGCGGCCGAAGGCTCGAAGTGATCTTGTTGTAGTCGGGCGTCCCGCGTGACGCGAGGGAGCGATTGATCACAAACAGCTCCGTCTGTCCGTCAATCCGTTCGACGAAGAGGGCGAGCGAGCCGCCGTCTGCGGCAGCGGCGCTATCCGATACCGATTTGAACATCCAAACTCCATCCGGTAAACTTGAGGCGAGCCTATCCGATTGACGCCCTGACGCAAGGTCAGCGAGGATATCGGATATTCCGCGAGGTTTGGCGGGAGAGGCGGAACCGCCTGCCGCCCATGCTGGAAGGCGTTTCGGACCGCCGACGGGATTGATCGTGGGGAGTGAACCGGAATGGACATCAGTAGCGCCTCGATTGATATCTGGACGATAGGGCTGATCGTCGCCAGCGTCGTGGCTGGCCTGACGCTGATTGCCGGTATTGTTTGCCTTGCGTTTTACCGGGAGGAGATAAAGGGATCTGCGGTATCCAAGGGTGATGCGTTGAACAGCCCCCCGCTCGAACGGACCGAGGGTGGAGACTGGCCGACAGCGCATGGTGACGGGAGTGGGGGAGCGCATCATTGAACAGGCAGACGATTTGATGAGGTCGCAACCCGATAATATTGCGAATGCGAAAGCCGCGGTGCGAGAGGCATTCGCGAGTGTTACGCTGGGTGGCGGCGTCGGCCTCTCCGAGGCGCAGGCGCTTGATGATTGTGCGAACAATGAGGTTCGCGCCGCATGTCGTGCTGGCGATGAGAAGAGTGATTGGTCCGCGATCCCGCTGGAGGACCTCAACAGACATTCCGGCAGCCCCGCCTTCCTTGATGCTGAAGGAATGCGATTTCATTTGCCCGCCTATATGATCGCCGATCTCGATGGCGACTACAGGCACGAATTCGCACCCTATTTGCGCGGATGTCAGGAGAGGTTTTCCTTACTGACCCCTTTGCAACGGAATGCCGTGGAAATGTATCTCCGCGCCATCAGTGAGAAGGAAAACCTGCCGTCCTATCAGGACGACATAGAGCGCGCGCTCGGAGAGTGGGTGGATAGTGCACGCTGCCCGGTGAGCGACTGAAGCGGATCGGCCGGCTTTCATTCATGCCGCAAGGCTTCTATCGGGCTCAGGCTCGCCGCCCGTCGTGCCGGGAAATAGCCGAAAATCACCCCGATGGCCGCCGAAAAGGCGAAGGCGAGGAAGATGATCGACGGGCTGGTGACGAAGGGCACGTTGAGATAACCGACGACGGCATAAGCAAGGCCGAGGCCGGTGAGGATGCCGACAAGGCCGCCGAAGGCCGACAGCATGACCGCTTCCACCAGAAACTGCGTCAGCACCTGTTTTTCCAGTGCGCCGATGGCAAGGCGAATGCCGATCTCGCGCGTGCGTTCCGTCACTGAAACCAGCATGATATTCATGATGCCGATGCCGCCGACCAGAAGGCTGACGGCGGCGACCGCGCCTAAAAGCCCGGTCAGCAGCGTCGTCGTGCCGGTCATGGCCGAGGCGATCTGTGTCATGTCGTTGACGGTGAAATCGTCCTCGCGGCCGATGCCGATGCGGCGGCGCTCGCGCAGCAGGTTTTGCAGGTCGCTCTGCACCTTGGCAGTCGATACGCCATCCTGCGCCGAGACCATGATCGAGGAGATGGTGGTGGTGCCGCCGATGCGTCGCTGGTGTATTTTGAGCGGCATGATGATCGTGTCGTCCTGATCGTCGCCGAGGCCGGACTGGCCTTTTCTCGCCAGCACACCGATGACGGGGCAGGAGATGTTGCTGACGCGGATCGTCTGCCCCACAGGGTTTTCCGCTCCGAACAGTTCCTGACGCACCGTTTCGCCGATGATGCAGCCGATCTGGCCGCCGCGATCTTCGGCGGGCTGGAAATCGCGGCCGAGCGCGATGGTCCAGTCCTGCGCGATCAGATAGTCGTTGGTGGTGCCGATGACGCTTGTCTGGTGGTTCTTGCCGCCGAAAATGACGGTTGCGGCAGAGCTGCGGTTCTGCGGCGCGACGGCGCGGATGCCGCTTATCTGGTTGCGGATGGCCTCGACATCGCGGTCATCGAAGCGCTTGGCTTCGGTGCTGGCCCTTCCGGGGCCGAACTGGCCGGGGCGAACGAACAGCATGTTGGTGCCGAGCCGCGACAGTTCCGATTTCACCTGCTCGGTCGTGCCGTTGCCGATGGTGACCATGGCGATGACGGCGGCCACGCCGATGACGACGCCGAGCACGGTGAGGAAGGAGCGCAGCAGGTTGCGGCTGATGGCGCGCAGCGCAAGACGCGACGTTTCAAAGAACATCGGCGGTCTCCTTTTTGTCCGTCGCACTGTCGGAGGCGAGGTGGCCGTCGACGAAACGCAGGAGGCGTCCCGCATGGGCGGCGATATCTTCTTCATGGGTGACCATGACCACAGTGATGCCCCTGTCGCGGTTGAGCGCGGTAATCAATTCCATGATTTCGATGCTGGTCTTCGTATCGAGATTGCCGGTCGGCTCGTCGGCCAGAAGCAAAGCGGGGCGGGTGACGATGGCACGGGCAATGGCCACGCGCTGCTGCTGGCCGCCGGAAAGCTCCTGCGTGGTGTGGTTCTCGCGGCCTTTCAGGCCCACCTGCGCCAGCGCCTCCATGGCGCGCGCGCGCCGCTCCGAGGCCTTCATGCCGCGATAGATCAGCGGCAGCTCGACATTCTCCACCGCCGAGGTGCGGGAGAGAAGGTTAAAGCCCTGAAACACGAAACCCAGCATGTGCCGGCGCAGCAGCGTCAGATGCTCATTATCGAAGCCGCTGGTCGGCACGCCCTGAAACAGGTATTCGCCTGATGTCGGCACATCCAGACAGCCGATGATATTCATCGAGGTGGATTTGCCGGAGCCGGACGGCCCCATGATGGCGACGAATTCCTTCTCATGAATGGAGAGGCTGACGCCATCGAGCGCGCGGATGGTCGCTTCGCCGCGGCCATATTGCTTGACGACATCGCGGAATTCGATAAGCGGCGGCTGTTGCATGGGCTTGTCCTCCGTCAGCCGGCGTTGCGGGCCGTTGCGTCGGTAATCACCTGATCGTCGGCTTTCAACTCGCCCGATTTCACCACGGTATGCTGTCCATCAGTGGAGCCGGTTTCGATGGCGACGGAGACTGGCGTGTTGTTGCGCAGCACCCAGACCGTCCTTTTGGCCTGCGCGGCTTGGCCGGCATCGCGGTTCTGCGAGCGGCCCATGCGCGGCGGGCGGAACAGGCTCATCAGCCCGCCGCCACGGGAGGCGGATTCGCGCGGCGGCGTATAACGAAGCGCGGAATTCGGGACCAGCAGCGTATCCTTGATCTCTTCGACGACGATATTGGCGGTCGCCGTCATGCCGGGGCGCAATAGCAGCTCTTCATTGTCGACGGTCAATATGCCCTTGTAGGTGACCACATTCGACACGGTCTCGGAAGCGAAACGCACGGTCTCGATCTCGGCCGGGAAACTGCGGTCGGGATAGGCATCGACATTAAACGTGGCCTTCTGCCCTGTCTCGACCTTGCCGACATCGGCCTCATCCACGGACACCTGCAATTCCATATGGCGCAGATCGCCTGCGATGGTGAACAGCACCGGGGCGTTGAGCGAGGAGGCGACGGTGGCGCCCGGATCCACGCTGCGGGTGAGGATGACGCCATCGATGGGGGAGACGATCTTCGCCTTGCCGAGATTGACTTCGGCGAGCCTCAGATCCGCTTCCGCCGAAAGCACGGTTGCTTCATTCACCTCCAGCGTCGCAGCGGCGGCATCGTGGGTGAACTGTGCCGCATCCAGATCCTGCTGGCTGGACACACGGTTCTGCACCAGGGATCGCAGGCGCTCCATGGACGTCTTTGCCGAGCCGAGATCGGCGCGCGCCTTCAGCACATTGGCTTTGGCAGAGGCGAGTTTGGCGCGGGCGCTTTGCACATCGGCTTCGAGCTTGTTGGTATCCAGCTCCGCCAATACGTCTCCGGCCTTCACAGGGCTATTATAGGTGACGTTGACCTTGCGCACGGTGCCGGAGAGTTCGCTTGATATATCGACCTGATCCGTCGGCTGAACCGAACCGGTGGAGGTGACGATGACCGAGAGATCGCCCTGCCGCGCCGCTTCCGTGGTATAGCTATAGGCGACGCCTGCCGCACGTGACTGGTAATAATAACCGAGACCCCCGCCAATCAGCACAAGGGCTGCTGCGGCATAGAGATACCGACGCGACTTTTTCTTGCGGCCGTTTCTGTTCGTTCCCAGAATCTCGCGCAGATCGGGCTGGCTGTTTTCGGTATCGCTGCCACTCGTATTGGCGTCATTCATTCTCGTCACCCGCAAAGTTCAAAATACCACAGAGGGTTGCCGCCGCTCTCCGGTTTGTCCGTCCATCTGTCGCCGTTGTATTCCTCTGATTGTGGGAAGTGACATAGCTTTCCCCAAGGGTGAAGTGAAAACTTGGTAATATTTATGATAGCTCTGGTCTGCTAGAGATAAATCCGGGAAGATCGATGCCATAAACGCGGCTGAGCTTTCAGCAGCGATAGTCAGGACGAAGATAGAATGAACGACAATGTGGTGAAGTTCCGCAAACCGGTGCCGCCGAAGAAGCCACGCGAACCGTTAGGGCCGAAAGCGAAGAAGGCTCTGACGATTGCGGCTGTCATTGCGTTTTTTGTGGCGGTGTGGGGGTATTTCACGTTGATTGGGCAGGGGTAGGCGCGTCTTTCGAGAGCGCATGAACCGCGAATCTGCACGACCGGAAGCGTAGTCACCTCCTGCATCTGGGCGCTTTGCGACAATTGATGCCGCCAGTTATCGTCGGTTATTGAATAGAGCCGCCTCAGCACGGTCATTTAATCTTGATCGATTCCACAGTATTGTTCGGCATAGCATTAGCGCCACGGTCGGGGGGACAAAATGGGGCGGGCGGTTTGCGCTATCGCAGTGGGAGTTTTGGTAAGTCTCGGCGCGTTTATGGTGCTTAGCCTGTTAGGCGTTGGGGTTGGCTGGTGGTTCTTAGACGCAATTGCCCCAACCGTATCCGGTGTGACCAAAAACACGAACACGGGAGAATGGGGGCGAATGCTTCTCTTGCCGTTGTCCATGACCGTAGGCATCGTCTGCGGAGCTCTCGTCTTTGACCCAGGCATGTCCAGCAAGACAGAGGCGATCGTGGTTTCGATCGTGTTTTTTCTTCTCGTATCTGTCTCCGGAATAAACTTCTGGACGAATGACAGCCTGATAAACGTGAACGCTCAGTTGGTGATCGACGCTTTCTTGAGCATTTCTGCTCTGGCCGTCATCATCCTGCTGCTTCGGTGGGAACCAACGCGTCCGACGACGCTGGCTGTCCAGAGAGTTGCGTTATTCCTGATAACTGTCTTTGGGTTCGTCTTGCCCCTATTTTACGGAACAAGCCTATTGCTGCAGGGGATGGGTTTCGAAGGTGAGCTGAAAACGATCTCCGACTTTATCGGCTTCATCTCCGCCGCATTGGGACTGGCTGTGGCAGCCGCGCCAAATCTGTTAGCGAAGCGTAGCTGATCCTCACCCTTGCGACAGGTGTCGGACCTCCTGATGAGGGGCTTATTGCAAACCGAATGAGTCCAGAGGCGCCAGACGCTGAGTTTCGGGGTCCTTGAGATATTCCGGACGTATCTGGCGTTGCAGAAAAGATGGCGACCCCTGCAGGACTCGAACCTGCGACCTACTGCTTAGAAGGCAGTTGCTCTATCCAGTTGAGCTAAGGGGCCGTCATGCCGGGCAATCGATGCTCCGGCAAAAACTTTGATCGTCGTGTTTCAGTGCGTCCAGGGCTGGGTGCGGTTGAAACGGAAATTGTCGGTGTAGGAAACCACCTTGCGGGTTGCTTCCTTCGGCTGGATGACGCGGTATTCGATGCCCTTGCGCTGGGCATAGGCTTCTGCCTGTTCCTGCGTCTCGAATGTCAGCTTGAGCTGCTGCTTCATGTCGGAACTGGAGGTGTAGCCCATGATCGGATCGATCTTGCGCGGAACCTCGGCGTCGAATTCCAGAACCCAGACATTGGTCTTCGCCTTGCCGGATTGCATGGCGGTTTTTGCAGGGCGGTAAATCTTCGCAGACATGTCGAAACTGCTCCGGTTGGACAGCGGGGCGAAACGCCCCGAATTATTCATCACGTACCTGAATAGAATAACCAAATCGTGTCAGGAACGTTGAATTTGAAATGGACTGACTTCAGGTGAGAGTCAAGACGATTATCCCCTTGCCGTCCGATCCTGCGCCGCCGCTTCGAGGTTACGTTTTGCTCATCGGGGTCGTGGCTGAACAAAGATGAATTTCCCTGTTGCGGACTGCGGGTGAACCGTGTATTCCCCAGCCATCGCCTCGGCGGAGTGTAGCGCAGTCTGGTAGCGCATCTGGTTTGGGACCAGAGGGTCGGGAGTTCGAATCTCTCCACTCCGACCATTTTAAAGCAAAACATCAGCTTTCGGGCGTAACTTCTTTCAAATAGCTCTTATTTATTCCGCGGACGGACCGGCCAGGGTGCTCTCTGCCGTGCCGATCGTCATGACATTGCCGCGCCATGCCACCGCGCTGCCGATCCAGCTTCGCGCCCAGACGACGGGCATGATTATGTCCCGGGCGATCATCGCCGGCAGCGTATGGAGCGATACCGGCCAGCGGTTGAGGGCTGCAAGCGCAAGTTCCGGCACATACATGAGGGCGAGGACGGCAAAGGCGGTTGCGGCGAGGTTTACATCCATCATGACGGCGGCGGCGAGCGCGAAGACAAGCGGGGGAAGCGCGCCGGTGAGGATTTCCGGCGCGAAATATTGCGGGAAGGTCACGCGTCGCAGCCGCGCCCAGCGGGTCTGGCGCGACCAGATCTCGCCGGCATGGCGCTGGCCGAGAGGCTGTTCGAAGGGGGCGCAGACCAGATGCACCTTGCGGCCGGCGCTTCGCACCAGCTTCGTCGAAGCGGCGTCTTCGGCGATTTCAGCGGCCAGTGCGCGAATGCCGCCATTGTCTTCCAGAAACGGCTTGTTCCACAACATCGACTTGCCCTGTGCGAAACCCATGCCGATGGCTTCCGCCGCATATTGCCAGCGGCCCTGCGAGCCGTTGAGGAAGGCGCATTCCACATGCGCCCAGAAACCCGCAGGCCGGGAGCCAAGCGGCGGCGAGCAGACGAGCCCGCTATCCTGCCGCCAGGCCGACATCATGGTCGCAATATAGGATTTTGGCATCAGCACGTTCGAATCGGCCAGAATCACCCACTCATGCCGGGCGGCCCGCCAGCCCTTGACGCAATTGTTCAGTTTCGGATTGGCGCTGATGCGGTCATCGCCAATGAGCAACTGCATGGAAACCGAGGGGAAGGCGGCTTGCGCTTTGCGAACCTCCTCTATCACCGGATCGAATTCATCGGCGACGCAGAACAGCAGCTCATAATCGGGCCAGTTGAGCTCGAAGGCGCGCGACAGCGTCAGGGGCGTGAAGTTCTCCACGCCGCGCAGCGGCACCACAAGCGAGACAGGCGGCTTTTGCCGGACAAGATCGTTTTCCGCGTCCCGTCTCGTCAGTCGCCAGCCGGCCAGAACGATGCCGAGAAGATTGAAGCCGAGGAGCAGAATTGCGCAAAGGGCAAAGACAGTTTCCATGCTGGCCAGTTCCACTCCCAAGCTTTTGGCGGTCTGCGCGCCAATCGATTCCATGGAATTCGTCTCTGCCGATTATAACGTTTGCGTGACAGTTACATGTCATCATCGGCCGGTGTGCAGGCTGCGCCGTGCATGGAGGCGTCGCAGAGGCCGCGCGCAAGAGAAAAAGCCCTCCGCATGGAAGGGCCCAATCGTCATGACGGTCGATGAATTTTAGTGGACGTTCAGGATATGGGCATGACTGCTTGCTATGAGAAACGATTCCCGTGCTTTCTCGATGTCGCATCTGCCGGCGATGGCATCGAGGCAGTTCCTGCGCGCCTCTTCATATTCCGGCCCGTGTTCCTCGGGCCAACGATACATCAGCATGTCCAGCGCCACCAGCGGGCTGTAGATTTCCACGGCTACGCACAGCGGCAGGTGGATTGCCACCGGCTTCATCCACGAGGCGTGGTGACACGGCTCCGTTCTGTTAATCAGCATGTCATTCTCCTCCCTGTTTTACCTGCCTTGAAGGCCTTTCACACTCCCATGCGCGAAATGCCCGCCTCACGAAATGGTTCCCGATCACCTAAAATGTGATCGATCAGGGGGTTCCAATTTTCCAAGATGAATGGAAGATGAACAAATAGATGAACCGGAGATGAACAAAACCGCCCTCAGGGCGTTGTTATGTCCATAAGAAGGAGAACGCATATGTTCAATTTGTCAGGCATTCAGGAAAGCTTCTTCGGAGACCGCATGGCCGGCGTATGCCAGGCAATCACATCGGCTCTGGCTTTCGAATCTGGTCTCGAGAAGTCGCGCATTTCCGCAACCGTCGAAAATGATGTGATCTATCTGGAAGGCACGGCCGATTCGGTCGAGGCGATCGACATCGCCATCAACCTTGCCGCTTCCATTTCCAATTGCAGGATTCTGAGCCATATCGAGCCGGTCTACTGAATATTGCGCCAGCCGGACGAAACCTCGTCCGGCTCCTTCAGACGCAATAACGCGGCAACGTCATTTCCGGTTGCCGATTTGCGCGCTGCGAACCATATCGCCCGGCTTGATGCCATAGCGCTTCGCAGTGCCGCCATTCAGTTCAAGCACAAATTTTACTGGCCCGCGGGAGCTGATGATCGCTTCCGAATGCGGAACCGCGTTTTCGTGAATATGGGTAATGCGGCCGTCACGGCCAATGAAAAGCATGTCGAGCGGAATAAGCGTGTTCCGCATCCACATAGCGACGTCACGTGGCTCACCAAAGTCGAACAGCATGCCGTTTTCAAGCGGCATGCTCTTGCGAAACATCAGGCCTTGTTCGCGCTGGGCGTTGTTCAGCGCCAGTTCGGCAGTGAAAGCGTGGCTCTTTCCCCCGGCGGTTTCAATCTGCAGCGGTTCGGAGGTGAATGTCTGCTGTTGCTGAGCCTGGGCGGCGGCGGCCAGCGTGAAAAAAAGAAGCGCCATAACGGCGCTTTTCACCATATGGGGCAGGGCGGGCATCAATGCGACATCCCGATGGAAACCGGGTTGTCGGGGTGAATTTCCGCCGCCATCAGGCCCTTGTCGCCATCGCCGTAACGTACCAGCACCACCTGGCCTGGGCGAAGCTCCGTCAGGCCGAAACGGCGCAGGGTTTCCATATGCACGAAAATATCTTCCGTTCCTTCGCCGCGCGTCAGGAAGCCGAAACCCTTTGTGCGGTTGAACCACTTGACGATGGCGCGCTCAAGCCCGCTCGAAGGCGTTACCTGCACATGGGTTCGCACCGGCGGCAGCTGCGAGGGGTGAACGGCGGTCGACTGGTCCATGGACAGGATGCGGAAGGCCTGGAAACCGCGGTCGCGCCGCTGGATGAGGGCGACGATGCGCGTGCCTTCAAGAATTGTCTGGTAACCGTCGCGGCGCAGGCAGGAGACGTGCAGCAGCACATCCTGCGTGCCGTTGTCGGGCACGATGAAGCCGAAACCCTTGGCGACATCGAACCACTTCACGACGCCGGTAATTTCGGTCAGGTCCACGGCATCGCCCGAAAGGTCCTCGACATCGACTATCGTTTTCGATGACATCCTATCAGCCATATCCTGCCAACCCCTCGATTACGCGCCATACACCGGTCAACTGATTCCTGTGCGCCAGATTAACATCTTGGTAACGGTTTCACGCAAGCCCTAGTTTTTGATTTACGCAGCTGCTTTTATGTCGCCGTCCTTGTCCGGGGCTTGCCATCATGCGTTTAACGGCTCCGGACCCGTGTAATGGAGAGGAAGAAAATGCGGTATCTGCACACAATGGTTCGCGTCAAAGACCTTGGCGAATCACTGAAATTCTACAGCGACCTGCTGGGTCTTGAGGAAATACGCCGAATCGAGAACGAAAAAGGCCGATTCACTCTGGTGTTTCTTGCGGCGCGCGACGACATTGCTGCGGCGAAGGAAAACAAGGCGCCGTGCCTCGAACTCACCTATAACTGGGATACCGAGGATTACACCGGCGGCCGCAACTTCGGCCATCTGGCTTACGAGGTCGACAATATCTACGATTTCTGCGCCCGGCTTCAGCAGAACGGCATCGTCATCAACCGGCCGCCGCGTGATGGGCACATGGCCTTCGTGCGCTCGCCGGATGGCATTTCCTTCGAAATTTTGCAGAAGGGCGAAAGCCTCGCACCAGCCGAACCGTGGATATCTATGCAGAATACCGGTTCCTGGTAGGGATTTTCCGGTGAGCAGCGGCGTTTTCGGGTGCTCTTGCCTTGTCCCGAGGGGATGAGGCATAGTCCGCGAATCAAAACGGCCAGTCCCGTTTTGGGGAAGCACACGCGCCCGTTCCCGTGCTGCTGTTGGAAATGCAAGATACGGAGGCCACCCATGACAACTGTCGAGAGCGCGAAAGGACGTCTGGTCCGTCAGCGTCTCGTCATCGCGGTTTCGCTGCTCGGGCTTTCCGGATGCGTTTCGGCAGTGACCGACGAAGAGATGGCCGCCGCGACCAAAAAGCCGGAAATTTCCGCACAACAGAAGCCGCAGACCGCCGCTTCAACTGCTGCGGCCGGTGCGCAACAGGGACACTACGTGGATCCGGCCGTGGCATCGGCGGCCGGAGCGGCCGCACCAGCCCAGCCGCAGGCATCGGGCGGCCCGGCGCAGGCCTATGGCGCTGCCCCGGATATCGGCGGATTGACGACGCAGCCAACGGCGATTTCCGCAGGAACGACAAGCATTTATTCCACCGCATCCGCAGCAGCAGCGCCCGCCGTTACCGCAGGGGCGTCGGGCACGGCCGCCGCTGCGGGCGCTCCTACCCAGAGAATCGTTCCTGCCGTCAGCAGCGTTTATTCGGCGCCGGTGCCGGCGGCGCAGCCGCAACCGGTGGCAGCGCCGGCTCAGGTCCCGCCAGCCGCACAGGTGCCGGCGGAGCAGCACAGCGAAAATCGTCAGCCGGCATCCGTACCCGTGCCGCAGTCGGCATCGGAACAGCTCGCGGCCGTTACCGCGCAACCAGCCGTGGACGCCAGGGCGGCGGGCGAGGGGCAGGAAAGCGAGGGTAAGGGCGTGACGCTTGCGGCATTTTTCGCCGGTGCGGCCAAAAAGCGCCTGCCGAAAATGATTGAAAGCGGCACGGCCGGCAATACGCAGGTCGCCGCATTGCCCGGCGTTTCGGACGGGACGATGGGCATTGCCCTTTCCGGCCGCTCGATGATGTCAGACGAATTCGACGACGCCCATCTCGATGAAGAGGATGACCAGCCGACCGGCCTGATGAAGCTAGCCTCGCTCTCCGGCCTCACCCGCGTCGCCCCGAACGGGCTTTTCCTGCAGACGGACCGGGTCGAAGTCGGCTGTTTCAAGCCGGAACTGATGCGGATGATCAAGGATGTGGAGCGCCACTATAACAGCCCGGCGATCGTCACCTCGGGCTATCGTCCGCCAAAGGGCATAAGGCAGGGTTCCAAGCACTACACCTGCGATGCCGCCGACATCCAGATCAAGGGCGTCTCCAAATGGGAGCTTGCCACCTATCTACGTTCCCTGCCGGAACGCGGTGGCGTCGGCACCTATTGCCACACCGAATCGGTCCACATGGACACGGGCGAGCCAAGAGACTGGAACTGGCGCTGCCGCCGTACTGCCGCGCGCAAGTGATATCCTGATTGGATTTGCGTGAATACTGACTGAGATTTCGGCCTGAGGAAATATCTCGAGCGATTGAAACGATTGCCCGGTCATGCCGGGGCGTTAGCGCCGAGCCGTGCCCCTTATTGCAGTGGTTGTTCTGAAACCCGGGCTTGCGGTGGATATCGTTATTTTGCGCTCGGAGACTGCGGCCGAATCTTTTCCATTACCGCCTGAGTTCGGCCACCTTCGGCGCTAACTCTTTGTGAAATATCTGAAAATTGTATTTGAAGGTGGTGAGAGCGCAGGGATTCGAACCCTGGACCTACTGATTAAAAGTCAGTTGCTCTACCGGCTGAGCTACGCTCTCCCGTGTCGGGGCTTGGCTGCCCTTCGGAAGTGCGCGGAACATATGTAGAGCGATCCGTTCGGTCAACCCAAAAAAAGCGGTTTCGACAATCAATCCGGTTTTTTTTGTCGCACCCCCGAAAAGGTGATTGGAGAGAGGGGGCGGCTGGGGATAAAACCGGCTTCAGACATGTCGGCCGGACGGGTGAAATCCTTTTGCAGCAATGACATGCACGAAAATGAAGCGTGAAGTGCCGGCGAAGCTTAAGAATCGCGGCGGCTTTGCGGAATGCGGAGTTCTTTCTTGTCGATTGCCGATATTTCCCTGTTCAGCGCGCTTCTGGCCGGCGCTCTTTCGTTTCTGTCGCCCTGCGTTCTGCCGCTGGTGCCGCCTTATCTCTGTTATATGGCGGGTGTTTCGGTCGAGCAGTTCAGGACGGAAGATACAGCGCCGCGGCCGGAGATTCGCAGGGCCGTGCTGTTTTCGGCCTTCTTCTTCACGCTCGGTTTCGCCACGGTCTTCGTGGCGCTGGGGGCCGGCGCCTCGACGATCGGTACGCTTCTGCGCCAGAATCTCGATATTCTCGCCAAGATCGGCGGTTTCATCATCATTCTGATGGGTCTGAATTTCCTCGGCGTGTTTCGCATTGGCCTGTTTTCGCGCGAGGCGCGGTTTCAGGGGGCGGGCAAGCCTGCCACGCTGTCCGGGGCCTATGTCATGGGTCTTGCTTTCGCATTCGGCTGGACGCCCTGCATTGGCCCGGTTCTGGGGGCTATTCTCGGCGTCGCCGCTGCGCGCGATACGGTTGGCGACGGTGCGGCGCTGCTTGCGGTCTATTCTCTTGGCCTTGCGGTGCCGTTCTGGATCGCGGCGGCGTTTTCCGGCTCCTTCATGCGTTTCCTCGTCCGCTTCCGCCGCCATCTCGGCCTCGTGGAAAAGCTGCTCGGCGTATTGCTGGTGCTGACCGGTCTCGCTTTCATGTCCGGTTTTATCACCAATGTGGCGATCTGGTTCCAGGAGACCTTTCCGATCCTGATGCAAATCGGCTAAGCCTCCCGCTGGAGTTGCTTGCGGGGGAAACATAGTGACGGATATCGTCGGATTGCTGTTACCGTTTTTCGGCCTGATCTTCATCGGCTACGGGGCGGCGCGCATCACGAAGCAGCCGGTCGAGGCGATGGGCTGGCTGAACACCTTCATCATCTATGCGGCGCTTCCGGCGTTGTTTTTCAAGCTGGTGTCGAAAACGCCGGTGGAAGAACTGGCGCGGATGGATTTCGTCGCGGCCAGTCTCGCCTGCACCTATGGTATTTTCTTGGCTGTGTTCCTGATCGGCCGGTTCGTGCGGAAAAACAGCCTTGCCGAAACCACGATCCAGAGTTTCGCGGCAAGCTACGGCAATATCGGCTATATGGGGCCGGGGCTTGCGCTTCTGGCGCTTGGCGAAAAGGCGGCGGTGCCGGTGGCGTTGATCGTCTGTCTGGAAAACGCCGCCCATTTCATCGTCGCCCCGGCGATGATGGCGGTTGCGGGCGGTGACAAGCGCTCTCCGGCAAGGCTTGCGCTGGATGTGGCGCGCAAGGTCATCACCCATCCCTTCATCGTCTCCGTCATCGCCGGCTTTCTCGCCGCGTCGCTGTCATGGCAGCCGCCGGAGGCGGTACAGCGGCTGGTGGATTATCTGGCGCAATCGGCGGCGCCCTGCGCATTGTTTGCCATGGGCGTGACGCTGGCGCTTCGGCCGATGAAACGGGTGCCGGTGGAAATCAGCTATATCGTGCCGGCAAAGCTGATCCTGCATCCGCTCGCCGCTTATCTCGTGCTCTCGTCGCTCGGGCGGTTCGAGCCGGTGTGGATCTATTCGGCCGTTCTTTTGGCCGCGCTGCCGACCGCGACGAATGTTTTCGTCATCGGCCAGCAATATCACGTCTGGCAGGAGCGGGCGTCGGCAACGATCCTGATTTCTACGGTGCTTTCGGTCCTCACGCTGACCGGCGTGGTGTATTTCATCCAGCCTTTTTGAAGCTGCCGAACAGCAGCGAGGGCAGGGCCTTCAGCCCACGGCCCGGTTCGATGCCCTCGCGCATCACCATGCTTCTAAGCGTGCCGATGCCGGAAAGCACGTGCAGGCCCGCCGCGCGCGCCATCTGAACCGGCAGGAGGTCGGAAAGCAGAGAGCGGTTCAGAAGATCGACGCTCAGCGTGCGGCTATAGACATCCGCCCGCCGCCTGCGGTCGAAGCTGCTGCCGGCATCGGCCGCAATCGGCCGGTCGGAGACGGCGCTCAGCAATTCCGTCAGCGCGATGATGTCGCGCAGGCTGAGGTTCAGCCCCTGCGCGCCGATGGGCGGAAAACCATGTGCGGCCTCGCCGATCAGGGCGACGCGGCCCTTGCCGAAGCGATGGGCGGTCATGGACGAGAGCGGCCATGCCTGCACGCTGTCCTCGACGGTGACGGCTCCCAGCATGGATTGCATGCGCTCCTCGACCCGGAGGCTGAGCGCTTCCAGCGGCAGCGCCGTCAATTCCTCCGCCTGTTGCGGGGTGACGACCCAGACGAGGCTGGATCGGTTGCCGGGCAGGGGAACCTGGGTGAAAGGGCCGGTGGGGGTGTGGAATTCCGTCGAGACATTGCCATGCGACCGGCTATGGCTGAAGTTCAAAACAATGGCCGTCTGCGGATAGGACCAGGATTTGACGCCGATGCCGGCAGCATCCCGCACAATGGATTTGCGGCCATCCGCGCCGATGACGAAATCGGCGGAGAGCGTTTCGCCATTTGCAAGCATCACCGTCACGCGGTCCTTGCCAATGTCGATTGTCTCGGCGGTGGCATCGAGGCGGGTAATATTGTGTTCCTGTTCGACCGCTTCGCTCAGAACGCCGAGCAGCGCCTCGTTGGGGATGTTCCAGCCGAAGGCGTCCAGCCCGATTTCGGACGAACGGAACTGCACGGTGGGTGCACGCAGCAGGCGGTCGGTGCCGTCGATGATCTGCATGGTGGAAAGGCGTGCGGCTGACGGCGCGATGCGCGACCACAGGCCGAGACGGTCCATGAAGCGGATGGACTGGTCCATCAGCGCCGTGGTGCGCTGGTCCCTCCTGTCGCTGGAAGGTGCAACGAGCGCCACGTGGCGGCCCGCCCGCGCCAGCGCGATGGCCGCGATCTGGCCCGCAAGTCCCGCACCGGTGATGGCGATATCGAAGTGTCTCATGGTCCTGATCCGTTGTTATTTCCAAAGCATCATAAAGGCTTTGGTCGGGTAAATCCACTTCGGTCCCGGAACATCCGGTTGTGAAGATTCGTTGGTTGTGCCGCGATATTAGTCTTAGGATAAGCGGATTGAGCCGGTTGCAAAGCGTGGTGAATGGCCGCATACCGGAATGAACAGGCGGATGAAAAAACGGGGCACAGACGCTGACTATGAAAATTTTCAACTATAAGCGTGTTCCCTACGCGGAAATCCGCGCCTTTTCCGTCCATATGCTCACGGCCTCCGGCTCGTTCCTGGCTTTTCTCGGCGTGGTCGCCGCAGCCGAACACCGTTTCGTCGACATGTTCTGGTGGCTGGGGCTTGCGCTTCTGGTGGATGGCATCGACGGTCCCATCGCCCGCAAGGTCAGGGTTAAGGAAGTGCTGCCCAACTGGTCTGGCGATACGCTCGATAATATCATCGACTATGTTACCTATGTGCTGCTGCCCGCCTTTGCGCTTTATCAGAAGGGCATGATCGGCGAGCCGCTGTCCTTCGTGGCCGCCGGCATGATCGTGGTGTCGAGCGCCATTTATTATGCCGACATGGGCATGAAGACGGACGAATATTTCTTCTCCGGCTTTCCGGTAGTGTGGAACATGGTGGTGTTCACCCTGTTCGTCATGGACGCCAGCGCCACCACGGCGATGATTGTCGTTACCGTTTCGGTGTTTTTGACATTCCTGCCGATCAACTTCCTGCATCCAGTGCGGGTGAAGCGATTGCGGCCGCTCAATCTCGCCGTGGTCTTCATCTGGTGCGCGCTTGGCGGTTATTCGCTGCTGATGCATTTCGAAACCCCGACCTGGGCCGTGATCGGCTTCGTGGCGAGCGGCATCTATCTTTATTGCATCGGTGGAATATTGCAGTTTTTCCCCTCGCTCGGCGCGAAATGAAAAAAGGGTAAAGCCGTTTATTGCTTGTGCAAATTGCATTTAAGCGGCTTCTTTTTCAGTTGTGCGCAGCAGCAAAACCGTTATCAATAAGTTCTGATCGCGTATCATTGCATACTTTTTGGTGCGGGATTGGGAACAATGACCGCAACCGTTTGAAACGCCTCGAAGAAGGCATGACGGTTGGTGAGAGAGGGAACTCGTGACTGGAACTTTGGCGCCGGAGGCCGTGCCTCTCCTGTCCGTTCGCAAGCTGACCAAGCTGTTCGGCAATTTCGCCGCCTGCAACGGCATCGATCTCGATATTGCGCGGGGCGAAATCCACGCGCTTCTGGGTGAAAACGGCGCGGGCAAATCCACGCTCGTCAAGATGCTGTTCGGCGTTCTCGCACCGACCGAGGGCGATATCATCTGGCAGGGCCAGCCGGTTTCCGTAGGCTCACCCAGTGAGGCCCGCCGGCTCGGCATCGGCATGGTGTTCCAGCATTTTTCGCTGTTCGAGGCGCTGACGGTTGCTGAAAACATCGCCCTGTCGCTCGATCCGAAAATTTCATTGAAGGAAATCGCCGGGCAAGCGGAAAAACTGTCGCGCGCCTATGGTCTGCCGCTCGATCCCAATGCGCATGTGGCCGATCTTTCGGTCGGCGAGCGCCAGCGCATCGAAATCGTCCGAGCGCTTCTACAGAATCCGCGCCTGATCATTCTTGACGAGCCGACCTCGGTGCTGACGCCGCAGGAGGCCGACAAGCTGTTCGAGACGCTGGAGAAGCTGAAAGCCGAAGGCCGTTCCGTGCTTTATATCAGCCATCGTCTCGAAGAGGTGCAGCGCATCTGCGACCGCGCCACCGTTCTGCGTCACGGCAAGGTGACGGGCGCCTGCGATCCGCGCAGGGAAACGCCTGCATCGCTGGCGCGCATGATGGTGGGCAGCGATGTCGCAAGCGTTTCGCGGGCCACGGGCGAGGCGCTGGGTGCGCCGCAGATCGAGGTCATGGGGCTTTCGGTCGCGCCGCGCACGCCTTTTGCCGTGGCGCTGAAGTCGATTTCCATGACTGTGCGCGCCGGCGAGGTGCTGGCGATTGCCGGCGTTGCCGGAAACGGGCAGGGCGAGCTGTTCGATGCGCTTTCCGGCGAATATCCGGTCTATAATAACGATGCGATCCATCTGCGGGGCAAGCCGGTCGGCCGTATCGGCATCAATGGTCGCCGGCTGATGGGCGCGGGTTTTGTGCCGGAAGAGCGCCATGGCCACGCCGCCGTTCCCGGCATGAGCCTTTCCGACAATCTGCTGCTGGCGCGGGCGCGCTCCGACCGCAAGGCGTTTCTGACCGGCGGTTTCCTGCGCATCGTGCGTGGCTCAGTCATTAAGGCGGCGGCGCGGCGTATTTCGGAAACCATGGATGTGCGCAAAAGCGGGGCCGATCCGCTGGCCGGGTCGCTATCCGGCGGCAACCTGCAGAAATTCATCGTCGGGCGCGAGCTTGACCGCCAGCCTGCCGTGCTGGTTGTCAATCAGCCGACCTGGGGCGTGGATGCGGGTGCGGCAAGCCGCATTCGCCAGGCGCTTGTCGATCTTGCCAAAGCGGGTTCGGCCGTCATCGTCATCAGCCAGGATCTCGATGAAATATTCGAAGTCGCCACCAATATCGCGGTCATTTCCGACGGCAAGCTCTCCGATACCCATCCGGTGGAGGAGATGACGCTTGAAAAGATCGGCCTTTTGATGGGCGGCATTCACACGTCACATTCGGGAGCCGCCCAGCATGCGCATTGAGCTTGAAAAACGCGCGGGGGTTTCGAAGCTTTTCACCCTGCTTTCTCCGCTTCTGGCGCTCACGCTGACGCTGCTTGTCGGCGCGGTCATGTTCGCCATGCTCGGCAAAAATCCGGCTCACGCGCTTTACGCCTTTTTCGTCGAGCCGCTGCTGGAAGTCTGGTCGCTGCACGAGCTGGCGATCAAGGCGGCGCCGCTGATCCTGATCGGGGTCGGCCTGTCGATCTGTTATCGCTCCAATAACTGGAACATCGGCGCGGAGGGGCAGTTCACCATCGGCGCGATCACCGGCTCCATTCTGCCGGTGCTTTATCCCGACTGGCATTCGCCGCTGCTTTTGCCTTTGATGCTGGTGATGGGCGCCGTGGGCGGCGCGCTTTATGCCGGTATTCCCGCACTTTTGAAGACGAAGTTCAACACCAACGAAATCCTCGTCAGCCTGATGCTGGTCTATGTCGCGCAGCTTTTCCTCGACTGGCTGACGCGCGGCATCTGGCGCGATCCGGGCGGTTACAACTTCCCGCAGACCAAGCCGTTCAACGACAGCGCCGTTCTGCCGGAAATGCTGGCATCGGGCCGTGCGCATTGGGGCTTCGTTTTCGCCATCGTCGCGGCCATCGCGCTGTGGTTCATGATGCGCTACATGCTGAAGGGCTTCGAGGTCACCGTGCTCGGCCAATCGGCGCGGGCAGGGCGCTTTGCCGGTTTTTCCTCCAGCCGCATGGTGTGGTTTTCGCTGCTGCTCTCCGGTGCGCTGGCGGGGCTTGCGGGCATATCGGAGGCTTCCGGTTCCATTGGCCATCTCCAGCCCAGCATTTCGCCGGGTTACGGCTTTACCGCCATCATCGTCGCCTTTCTCGGCCGTCTCAATCCGCTCGGCATCATCCTTTCCGGGCTGGTGCTGGCGCTGACCTATCTGGGCGGCGAGGCGGCGCAGCTGTCGATTGGCGTCTCCGATAAGGTGACGCGCGTGTTTCAAGGGCTGATGCTGTTCTTCGTGCTGTCCTGCGATACGCTGATTTTCTATCGCATCAGGGTCGTCTTTTCCGGCAAGGCGCATCGTAAAGAAGGAGCGGCATGATGGATATGCTTCAGGCCATTCTCCTCACCGTCATCACCGCCGCCACGCCGCTCGTCATCGCCGCTTCGGGCGAGCTGGTGACGGAGCGCTCCGGTGTCCTCAATCTCGGTGTCGAGGGTATGATGATCATGGGTGCGGTCTGTGCTTTCGCGGCCGCGCATATGACCGGGTCTCCCTATATCGGCATTCTGGCCGGCATTGCCTCGGGTGCGGTTTTCTCGCTGCTCTTCGGTTTCCTGACGCTGACGCTCGTTACCAATCAGGTGGCGACGGGCCTTGCGCTCACCATTCTCGGCCTCGGCGTCTCGGGTATGCTGGGTGAAAGTTTCGTCGGCCTGCCGGGTGTGAAACTGCAGCCCATCGTCTTTCCGCTGCTATCGGACATTCCCTTCTTCGGTCCGTTGTTGTTCCGGCAGGATTTGATCTTCTACCTCTCCATCGCGCTTGTCTCCGGCATCGGCTGGTTTCTGTTCAAGAGCCGGACGGGCCTGAAAATCCGCGCCATCGGCGACAGTCACGCTTCAGCCCATGCGCTCGGCATCAATGTCATCCGCACCCGTTATCTCGCCGTCATGTTCGGCGGCGCCTGTGCGGGGCTTGCCGGTGCGCAGCTGTCGCTGGTCTATACGCCGCAATGGGTGGAAAACATGTCGGCCGGGCGCGGGTGGATTGCGCTGGCGCTCGTCGTCTTCGCTTCGTGGCGCCCATGGCGGGTGCTGGCGGGCGGCTATCTGTTCGGCGCCGTCACCATCGGCCAATTGCACGCGCAGGCCTTCGGCATCGGGGTGCCATCGCAACTGCTTTCGGCACTACCTTACCTTGCAACTATTGTCGTGCTGGTCATCATCTCGCATAATCGCCGCACGACCTTGATCAACACGCCGGCCTCGCTTGGCAAATCCTTCGTGCCGGACAGGTGAAGCATTCTCACGTCTCCAAACCAACAGGGGTAAAAATGAAAAAACTGGTCATCGCACTCGCCGCTTCGGTTGCGGCTCTCGGCGGCGTCGTTTCCTCGGCGGAAGCCGCCGACGCCAAGAAGGTCTGCTTCATCTATGTCGGTTCAAAGACCGATGGCGGCTGGACGCAGGCGCACGATATCGGCCGTCAGGAACTGCAGGCGCATTTCGGCGACAAGATCGAAACGCCGTTCCTCGAAAGCGTTCCGGAAGGTCCGGATGCCGAACGCGCCATCGAGCGCATGGCCCGTTCGGGCTGCGAACTGGTGTTCACCACCTCCTTCGGCTTCATGGATGCGACCGTGAAGGTCGCCCAGAAGTTCCCCAAGGTGAAGTTCGAACACGCCACCGGCTTCAAGACCGCCGAAAACGTCGCGACCTACAATTCGCGCTTCTATGAAGGTCGCTACATTCAGGGCCAGATCGCCGCGAAGATGTCGCAGAAGGGTCTCGCCGGCTACATCGCCTCCTTCCCGATCCCGGAAGTGGTGATGGGCATCGACGCCTTCGTGCTCGGTGCGCAGTCCGTCAATCCCGACTTCAAGGTGAAGGTCGTCTGGGCCAACACCTGGTTCGACCCCGGCAAGGAAGCCGATGCCGCCAAGGCGCTGATTGACCAGGGCGTCGACATTCTGACCCAGCACACCGACACCACCGCGCCGATGCAGGTTGCCGCAGAACGCGGCATCAAGGCCTTCGGTCAGGCTTCCGACATGATCGCGGCCGGTCCGAAGACGCAGCTTACCGCCATCAAGGACACCTGGGGCGCCTATTACATCAAGCGCACGCAGGCTCTTCTCGATGGCACCTGGAAGTCCGAATCCGTCTGGGACGGCCTGAAGGACGGCATCCTGACCATGGCGCCCTATACCAACATGCCTGACGACGTGAAGAAGATGGCCGAGGATACCGAAGCCAAGATCAAGTCGGGCGAGCTGCACCCCTTCACTGGCCCGGTGAAGAAGCAGGACGGCTCGGAATGGCTGAAGGCGGGTGAAAAGGCTGAGGACGGCGTTCTGCTCGGCCTCAACTTCTACGTCGCCGGCGTGGACGACAAGCTGCCGCAATAACGGGATTTGCTGGCACTTTTGGCTTGCAGTTTGCGTCGCATCCGCACTTCGTCACCCCGGACTTGATCCGGGGTCCAGTGCGATCAAGTCCTTGATCGCGAAAGACTCATTTCTCACGGCGCAGACGCGCCGTGGCTGGATGCCGGATCTAGTCCGGCATGACGGAGGAGAGATTTGACGCCTGTTGTCACAATTGAGGCCGCGCATGAAATTCATGTGCGGCCTTTGTTATTTTCATATGTTTTACGCCGTGGACGAAGTTTGCCTTTGCTTTTCAGGCGACTTGATGTTTTTCACTATATTCTGACTTGAGATATACACGTCTGGCGCGATTTTTTAAGATCGCCAACCGAACGGAAGGACATGGCACTTGCAGCGCGGAATGCTCGATGCGGCTATCGGTTTTCGAAAGCTGCAGACAAATCATGCACAGGTCGTTCACAAGCTCGGTCTCGATATCGTGTCCGGCACCTTCAAGACGGGTGATATCCTGCCGGGCGATGCCGAGCTGATGGAGCGGCTGAAAGTATCACGCACAGTGCTGCGCGAAGCGATGAAGACGCTGACCGCCAAGGGCATGATTTCCCCCAAGGCGCGTATCGGCACCCGGGTGACGGAGCGCGAAAGCTGGAACATGTTCGACAGCGAAGTGCTGCTCTGGCATTTCGAGGCGGGCGTCAGCGACGAGTTTCTGCTGCATCTTTACGATATCCGTCAGGCCTTCGAGCCCTATGGCGCAGGGCTTGCCGCCATCAGGGCAAAGGATGCCGATATCGCCAAGCTCGCCGCTTATGCCAACGAGATGGGCAATACGGCCTATTCCAAGGAAAAGCGCGCGCTTGCGGATATGAATTTCCATGTGCTCATTACCGAAATGTCCGGCAATCCGTTCATGCGCACCGTCGGTTCGCTGATAAAGGCGGCTCTGGTGGGTATTTTCCGGATGAGCAACCCGGAAACCGATCCCAATGAGATTTCCGACGTCTCTGCCTCCCACCTGCGGCTCGTGGAGGCATTTCGCCTGCGCGATGAGGCCGCAGCACGCCGCGAGATGGAAAGGCTGATCGAAAACGGCCGCCAGCAGGTGCTGAAATTCACTGCCCGCAACCCCCGGCGATAAATCACACCGCGGGAGCGGGATGCGATCCCGTTCCAATCACGTTTGATGAAAATCGGTGCGGAAATTTGGTGCAGATTTGCATGGTTTCTTAAGTGGGCCGCCGTTATAGCAATTCCGGAATGAAATTACCGATGCGCCCGTTCGTTTTGCCGGACGGCGTGAAGTCAAACATATGCCGCCGTCCTGGCCGCCCTGCGGCCGGTGACAGGGTGTTGGAGGTCTTATGGAGCGCAGCTCTCTAGCCGTTATTCTCGCAGCGGGCGACAGCACGCGCATGAAATCGTCGAAATCCAAGGTGCTGCATCCGGTCGCCGGGCGTCCGATGATCAGCCATGTGGTTGAGGCGGTGGCTGGATCTGGCGTCGGCACGGTGGCGCTGGTGGTCGGGCGCGATGCCGACAATGTCGCTGCTGCCGCAAACATGAAGGGTCTTCAGGTCGAAGCTTTCCTGCAGACGGAACGCAAGGGCACCGGCCATGCGGTTCTTGCCGCACGCGCAGCCATCGAGCGCGGTTTCGACGATCTCATCGTTGCCTATGGCGATGTACCGCTCATCACTTCCGCAACGCTCGACCGGGCGCGTGAGGCGATTGCCGCCGGCGCCGATGTCGCTGTCATCGGTTTCCATACCGACCGCCCGACCGGTTACGGCCGGCTTCTGGTCAAGGATGGCGAACTTGTCGCTATCCGCGAGGAGAAGGACGCGACCGATGCGGAGCGTAAGGTCACCTGGTGCAATAGCGGATTGATGGCCATCAGCGGCCGCAACGCGCTGGACCTGCTCGACCGGATCGGCAACAGCAATGTGAAAGGCGAATATTATCTGACCGATGTGGTCGAGATCGCCCGTTCCCTCGGCCGCCGCGCCGTCGCGATCGATGCGCCCGAAACGGAACTGGTCGGCTGCAACAACCGCGCCGAACTGGCCTTTATCGAGAAGCTCTGGCAGGAGCGCCGCCGCCACGAACTGATGGTGGATGGCGTTTCGATGATTGCGCCCGAAACCGTCTTCCTCTCCTATGACACCAAGATCGGCCAGGACGTTTTGATCGAACCGAATGTCGTCATCGGTCCCGGCGTCACCATCGAGCCGGGCGCCGTCATCCATGCGTTTTCGCATCTGGAAGGGGCGCATGTCGCCGAAGGTGCGGCCGTCGGCCCCTATGCGCGGCTGCGTCCGGGTGCGAACCTGCATGCCAATGCCAAGGTGGGCAATTTCTGCGAGGTCAAGAAGGCGGAGATCGGTGAGGGCGCCAAGGTCAACCATCTGACCTATATCGGCGATGCATTCATCGGCGCGGGCAGCAATATCGGTGCGGGCACCATCACCTGCAATTACGACGGCTACAACAAGGCCGAAACGCGGATCGGTGCAAACAGTTTTATTGGTTCGAACTCGTCGCTGGTCGCTCCTGTCACCATTGGAGAGGGGGCCTATATCGCCTCCGGCAGCGTCATTACCGATGACGTGCCTGAAGATGCGCTAGCGTTCGGGCGCGCACGCCAGGAGGTGAAACCCGGTCGCGCGACGGTGGTGCGCGAGCGGGCGAAGGCGCTGAAGGAAGCGAAGAAAAAGTCGTCCTGACGGACGTTACCAAACGATACCGAAAGTGACCGGCGCCATAATTGCGGATTGTTCGGGAACGGTTAGTAGTTTCGGCGAAGAGATCGCCGCTGGAGAAATATATGTGCGGAATTGTCGGAATTGTCGGAACCCAGCCCGTTGCTGAACGGCTTGTCGATGCGCTGAAGCGTCTCGAATATCGCGGTTACGATTCGGCTGGTGTCGCCACCATCGACAATGGCGCGATGGACCGTCGCCGGGCGGAAGGCAAGCTGTTCAATCTCGAGAAGCTGGTTTCGGAAAAGCCGCTGCCGGGTGTGGTCGGCATCGCCCATACACGTTGGGCGACGCATGGTGTTCCCAACGAAACCAATGCCCATCCGCATTTCGTCGATGGCGTTGCCGTCGTCCATAACGGCATCATCGAAAACTTCGCCGAACTACGTGAAGAGCTGACCGCCGAGGGCGCGACCTTCACCACCCAGACCGACACCGAAGTGGTGGCGCAGCTTCTGGCGAAATATACCCGCGAGGGTCTTGGCCATCGCGAGGCGATGCTGAAGATGCTGAACCGCGTGACGGGCGCCTATGCTCTGGTGGTGATGTTCAAGGACGATCCCGGCACGCTGCTTTCGGCGCGCTCCGGCCCGCCGCTTGCCGTTGGTTACGGTCGGGGCGAAATGTTCCTTGGTTCCGACGCCATCGCGCTGTCGCCCTTCACCAACGAGATCACCTATCTGGTGGATGGCGACTGCGCCATCGTGACCCGGCAGGGTGCTGAGATCATCGATTTCTCCGGCAAGCCGGTGAAGCGCGACCGTCAGATCTCGCAGGCGACGGCCTATGTGGTCGACAAGGGCAACCATCGCCACTTCATGGAAAAGGAAATCTATGAGCAGCCGGAAGTCATTTCGCATGCGCTCAGCCATTACGTGGATTTTGCCTCCAAGACCGTGAAGCAGGCCGACACGGCCATCGATTTCGCCAAGCTTTCCGGCCTTGCCATTTCCGCCTGCGGCACGGCCTATCTGTCCGGCCTGATCGGCAAATACTGGTTCGAGCGTTATGCCCGTCTGCCGGTGGAAATCGATGTCGCCTCGGAATTCCGTTACCGCGAAATCCCGCTCGTTCCCACGCAGGCTGCGCTGTTCATTTCGCAATCGGGCGAAACCGCCGATACGCTGGCGGCCCTGCGTTATTGCCAGCAGGAAGGGCTGAAGATCGGCGCGGTGGTCAACACGCGTGAATCCACCATGGCGCGCGAATCCGATGCGATCTTCCCGATCCTCGCCGGTCCGGAAATCGGCGTCGCCTCCACCAAGGCCTTCACCTGCCAGCTTGCCGTGCTCGCTTCGCTTGCCGTTGCCGCCGGAAAAGCGCGCGGTACGGTCACGCCCCAGCAGGAAACCGAACTGGTTCGCCATCTCACCGAGATGCCGCGCATCATGAGCAAGGTTCTCAACAGCATCCAGCCGCAGATTGAAGCGCTGTCACGCGATCTGTCGAGGTTCAAGGACGTGCTTTATCTCGGCCGTGGCACCAGCTTCCCGCTGGCGCTGGAAGGCGCGCTGAAGCTCAAGGAAATCTCCTATATCCACGCCGAGGGTTATGCCGCCGGCGAGCTGAAGCATGGGCCTATCGCGCTGATCGACGAGAACATGCCGGTCATCGTCATCGCGCCGCATGATCGTTTCTTCGAAAAGACCGTGTCGAACATGCAGGAGGTCGCCGCGCGCGGCGGCCGCATCATCTTCATCACCGATGAGAAGGGGGCTGCCGCCTCCAAGCTCGACACCATGGCGACGATCACGCTGCCCAATGTCGATGAGCTTATTGCGCCGATGGTCTTCTCGCTGCCGATCCAGCTGCTCGCCTATCACACTGCCGTCTTCATGGGCACGGATGTGGACCAGCCGCGCAATCTGGCGAAATCGGTAACGGTGGAATGATCATCCGGCCGGAGCGTCAGGGCGATGAAGAGGCGATCGCTCGCGTTACGGAAGATGCTTTCCGTAACGTCGATTATAGCGACAAGACGGAACATCTGATCGTCGAGCGGTTGCGCAGGGCAGGCGCGCTCACCGTTTCACTGGTTGCCGAGGATAGCGAAGGCATCATCGGCCATGTCGGTTTTTCGCCTGTGACGCTCACCAGCGGCGAGACCGGCTGGTTCTGCCTCGCGCCGCTTTCCGTGACACCGGAACGGCAGGGGCAGGGCGTTGGCTCCAGGCTGGTGAGGGACGGGCTTGCCGTTCTGGAGCGTCTGAATGCTTCCGGCGCGGTTGTCGCGGGCGATCCGGACTATTATGGCCGCTTCGGTTTTCGCCATGTCGAAGGGGCCAAGGCGGAAGGGATTCCTGACGAATATTTCACAGTTCTTCGCTTGCATGGTGGAACTCCATCCGGCATTGTCGGTTTTCATCCGGGTTTCGATGGCGACAACGCTTAATTCCGAACGGTAAATGACCGATATTCCAGTTAAAATTTCATTCGCAGCCCGGCTGCGCAATAGTTTCCTCACGGGCGTTCTGATCCTCGCGCCCGTCACCATCACCATGTGGCTGGTGTGGAGCTTCCTGCAATGGGCCGATAGCTGGGTGAAGCCCTATATTCCGGCCCGTTACGATCCCGAGCAATATTTCGATGTGGCTATTCCCGGTTTCGGCCTGCTGATCGCCGTTATCGGTATCACGCTCATCGGCTTTCTCGGCAATAACCTCATCGGCAAATGGATTTTCGGTGTCGGCGAATCCGTCCTCAACCGCATGCCGCTGGTGCGGCCGATCTACAAGAGCATCAAGCAGCTGTTCGAATCCGTTCTGAAAGAGCATTCGAACTCCTTCAAGAAGGTCGGCCTGATCGAGTTTCCGTCATCCGGCACCTGGGCGATGGTGTTCGTTGCCTCCGAGGCCAAGGGCGAGCTTGCCCATCGTTTCAATGAAATGGGGCAGCAGATGGTCGCCGTCTTCCTGCCGCCGACACCGGTGCCGACAGCCGGTTTTCTGCTGTTCGTGCCGAAAGACAAGATCGTGATGCTGGATATGACGCCGGAAGATGCGGCGAAACTGCTGATATCCGGCGGTCTGGTGGCCCCGGATTTCAAGCCGCCGAAGATGATTGCGCCGGTTTGAACGCATTCGCAAGGCGCTAGATTCCTTCCTCCATTCTCACGGAGCGAGGTAAAGCCATACGGTTGACGAACCAATGTGGTTCACCAATAATCACAGTGAACCAACAAGGGTTGCGATTATGACTGCATTTACTGTGCGTCTGCCTGATGAGGTTGCCGACAAACTCGACCAATTGGCGGAAAAACTTGACCGGTCGCGATCCTACATGGCGGCGCGGGCGATTGAGGACTTTATCGCCCGCGAGGAGTGGCAGCTTGCCGAGATCGAGGCGGGTGTGGCGGAAGCCGATCGCGGCGAGTTCGGGACAGCTGAGGATCTCGCAAACATTGTCGGGAAATATGTAAAATCCGCCCGGCCGTCATGAGTGACCGGCGAATTCGTTGGACCTTACGGGCGCTGCGACGGCTCGATGAAATTGGTGCGCATATTGAAAAGGATAATCCAGCGGCTGCGGCCCGGGTAATTTCCCGCATTGTTTCAGCGGTTGATATGTTGGTGGAACAGCCAGCCATGGGGCGGGTCGGACGCATCAGAGGAACACGGGAAGCCGTGCTTCCCGACATTTCCTACATCATTGCCTATCGTGTGGACGAGGATATCGAAATTTTGACGATCATCCACACATCGCAGCGGTGGCCTTCGGCGCTTTAGCCCAACAGTCTCCGGACTTCATGGTCAGTCGTCGTCATCCAGATTATCCACTTCCGTACCGGTGGTCGTGGCGTGGAATACGGGAACGAAAAGCCGCATATAGACCAGCCGCACGCTCCAGCCTTCTTCCAGTGCCTGGCTCCACGCCTTCTTGCGGCCGGGCTTTTTGAACGCCTTGCCGATCGCCTTTTTTTCGCTTTTCGCAAATGTCTCGGGCTGCAGGATATTCTGCGGCGAACAGAGCGCGTAGCCCTTGCGGAAGGCGGGTGGCGGGCGGCGCGGGTCGATCATGTTCATGGGCGTTCACTTTCAGCCGGCGTGCAGGAAGCGGATCGCTTCGTCGCGGCGGTGCAAATAGAGCAGGGTGCGTAGCGCATTGCCGCGCGGGCCTGTCAGTTCGGGGTCGCGCTCGATCACGTAAGCTGCGTCCTTGCGGGCGATTTCCAGAAGATCGGCATGGGCCTCGAGGCTGGCGATGCGGAAACCCGGCGTGCCGGACTGGCGGGTGCCGAGCAGCTCGCCTTCACCGCGCAGCTTCAAATCCTCCTCGGCGATCAGGAAGCCATCTTCACTGTCGCGCAGGATGGAGAGCCGGGCACGACCGTTTTCGCTGAGCGGGCCTTTATAGAGCAGGATGCAGGTGGAGGCCTCGTCGCCGCGCCCCACACGGCCGCGCAGCTGATGCAGCTGGGCGAGGCCGAAACGCTCGGCGTGTTCGATGACCATGATCGTCGCATCCGGCACGTCGACGCCCACTTCCACCACGGTCGTCGCCACCAGCAGTCGGGTTTCGCCGTTCTTGAAGGCGAGCATGGCGGCGTCCTTCTCCGGGCCGCTCATGCGTCCGTGGATGAGGCCGATATTGGCGCCGAGCATTTGCGAGAGAACCGCGTGCCGCTCCTCCGCCGACATCAGGTCGGACTCTTCCGTTTCCTCCACCAGCGGGCAAATCCAGTAGGCCTTCTTGCCATCCTTCAGCGCTGAACGCAGTCGCTCGACAATGTCGCCGATCCGTTCGGTGGGGATCGTCACTGTCTGGATGGGTTTGCGGCCGGCGGGCTTTTCGGTGAGCTTGGAGACATCCATGTCTCCGAAGGCGGCCAGAACCAGCGTGCGCGGAATGGGCGTGGCGGTCATGACCAGCATATGCGGCGTGATGCCCTTGGCAGTGAGGCGCAGGCGCTGGTGCACGCCGAAGCGATGCTGTTCGTCCACTACTGCCAGCACGAGGTTCCTGTAACTCACGCTGTCCTGAAACAGCGCATGCGTGCCGATGACGATCTGCGCTTCGCCGGAAGCGATGCGCTCCTCGATCTCGCGGCGCTCCTTGCCCTTGGTGCGGCCGGTCAGCACTTCGACGGTGATGCCGGCTACCTGAGCGAGTTTGGATATGGTGGCGTAGTGCTGCCGGGCAAGGATTTCGGTCGGCGCCATCAGCACCGCCTGTCCGCCGGCTTCCACGGCCGTTGCCATCGCCATCAGCGCCACCAGCGTCTTGCCGGCGCCGACATCGCCCTGCAGCAGGCGTAACATGCGGTCTTCGCCGGCCATGTCGGTCAGGATATCTTTCACCGCAGCGCTCTGGCTCGCCGTCAGCGAGAAGGGCAGTTGCGACAGGATTTTTGCGGCGACATCACCCCTGGCGCGGATCGGCTGGCCCGCCACCTTGCGCAGTCGCTGGCGCACCAGCGCCAGTGACAATTGTCCGGCCAGAAATTCGTCATAGGCAAGCCGCCTGCGCGCCGGTGCCTGCGGCTCGATATCGGCGCTGTCGCGCGGATCATGCAGCTCGCGGAAGCTTGAGTCGACATCGCCGAAGCCCTGCCGGGTCTTCAGCGTTTCATCGATCCATTCCGGAAAGACCGGCAGTTTCGACAGCCCGCCTTCAATGGCGCGGCGCAGCACCTTGGGCGATAGACCGGCGGTCATGGGATAGACCGCTTCCACCAAAGGCAGGTTTTCCGCCTCGGAAAGCTTCACCATGAAATCCGGATGCACCATGGAAGCGCGGCCGTTGAACCAGTCCACCTTGCCGCTGACGAGAACCTCTTCATCAACGGGCAGGGCCTTGGACAGCCAGTCGCCCTTGGCGCGGAAAAAGGTCAGCGCCAGTTCGCCGGTTTCGTCATGCAGAAAAACGCGATAGGGCGCGTTGCGGTTTCCCGGCGGTGGCGGCTGGTGACGGTCGACGCATCCCTGAATGGTGACAATGGCGCCGGGGCTTGCCAGCGCAATGCCGGGGCGGTTGCGGCGGTCGATGACGTTGGATGGCGCGTGGAAGAGGAGATCGATGACGCGGGTGTCGTCGGCACTTTCCCGACTGAGGAGCTTAGCCAGAAGATCGGCAAGTTTCGGCCCCACACCGGCAAGGGTGGAGACGGAGGCAAACAGCGGATCGAGAATGGCCGGGCGCATGGGTCAGCAAAATCGGGGAAGGGGGCGGCTTATGCAAGACTTCGCTGGCCACAAAGGCGGGTTATCACCGGCAGATTTTCACCGCCGTGGCATTATTTCGATAAAAACCGGTTCCCAAGCGTTCGCCTCCTGTTCTATAGGAGGTCGCAGTCAACAATTTGTTGATTAATCAACCGAAAGGTGAATGCGATGACTGGACTGGTGCGCACGAGTGCCGACCTCGATCCGAGACGCCGGCGGATTCTTTACCGCTGCTGGCATCGGGGCATTCGCGAGATGGATCTGGTGCTCGGGCAATTCGCGGAAGACAATATTGCCGGGCTTTCCGATGAGCAGCTCGACGAGTTGGAAGTCATCATGGCGGAAGAGGATAACGACCTCGTCAAGATGGTGACCGGCGCCCTTGCCATACCGGAAAAATTTCAGACCCCGCTGTTCGAGAAGATCGCCTCCTACCGTCCCGATTTCGATCTCGTCACCACTGACACCCTGAAAGCGTGAGAATATGATAGCCGGATTCGATGCAAAGCTGGTGTCGTCGGCCGATACGCCGCTGACCATCGGAAACGTGCCTTCCGGCATGGAAGCCCTGTTGCTTGCCGATATGGCGCGGGCGGGCACGTCGGTCGCTTATGTGATGTCGGATGGCCAGCGGGTCGCCGATCTCGAACAGATACTCGGTTTCGTCGCGCCTGACATTCCGGTCATGACGCTGCCGGCCTGGGACTGTCTGCCTTATGACCGTGTGTCACCGAGTGCGGACACCTCGGCGCGCCGGCTGGCGGCGCTTGCCGGTCTTATCAGTCACGCGAAGAAACCGCATCCGGCCATCGTGCTCGTCACCGTCAACGCCATGCTGCAGAAGATGGCGCCGCGTGACGTCATCGAGAACCTCGGCTTTTCGGCCAAGCCCGGCAACCAGATCCGCATGGAAGAGATTGCCGCGCGGCTGGAGCGCAACGGTTTTGACCGGGTGGCGACGGTGCGCGAGGTGGGTGAATTCGCCGTGCGCGGCGGTATTCTCGATGTTTTTGTTCCCGGTACGGAAGAGCCGGTACGTCTCGATTTCTTCGGCGATACGCTGGAGAGCATCCGCACTTTCGATCCCGCCAGCCAGCGCACCATCGGCCAGGCGCGCTCGCTTGATCTGAACCCGATGAGCGAAGTGACGCTGACGCCGGATACGATCAGCCGGTTCCGCAAGAACTACCTGTCGCTGTTCGGCGCGGCGACGCGTGACGATGCGCTTTATCAGGCCGTTTCCGAGGGCCGCCGTTATGCCGGCATGGAGCACTGGCTGCCGCTGTTTTACGAGCAGCTGGAAACCGCCTTCGATTATCTGAAGGGCTTCCGCATCGTCACCGACCACACGGCGCGTGAAGCGGCGAAGGAACGCTCCAAGCTGGTGCTCGATTATTATGAGGCGCGGCGGGCTTCCGGCGAGACCAAGGGCTCGACGCAGGGCGCGCCCTACAAGCCGGTATCGCCGGGACAGCTTTATCTTGACGGCAAAAGCTTCGATGCGGCGCTTGCCGCCGTCAACGCCGTGCGACTGACGCCCTTCAACGAACACGATACTGAAGGCCGTCCCGTCGCAACGCTGGATGCGCATGTCGGGCCGCGCTGGGCGCGCCCTCCGACCGAAGGCAATAGCGAAGAGCGGATCAATGTTTTCGATCTGGCGGTAAAACACATCGCCGAGCGCCGCGCCAAGGGCTGGAAGGTGCTGATAACAGGCTGGTCGGAAGGTTCGCTCGACCGGCTGCTGCAGGTGCTGAACGAGCATGGGCTTGAGAAGATCAAGCCGGTCGCCTCGCTGAAAGAGGTGGAGAAGCTCGGCAAGGGTGAGGCCGCCTCGGCGGTGCTGAGCCTCGAAGCGGGTTTTGAAACCGGAACACTGGCCGTTATCGGCGAGCAGGATATTCTAGGCGACCGCATGGTGCGCCGCTCCAAGCGCCGCAAGCGCGGCGCGGATTTCATTTCCGAAGTGGCGGGGCTGGATGAGGGCTCGCTGGTCGTCCATGCCGAACATGGTATCGGCCGCTTCGTCGGCCTGCGCACCATCGAGGCGGCGGGCGCGCCGCGTGCCTGTCTCGAACTGCATTATGCCGATGACGCCAAGCTGTTCCTGCCCGTTGAAAACATCGATCTTCTGTCCCGTTACGGTTCGGATGCGGCGGAGGCGCAGCTGGACAAGCTTGGCGGCGGCGCATGGCAGATGCGCAAGGCCAAGCTCAAGAAGCGCCTGCTGGACATGGCAGACGAGCTTATCCGCATTGCCGCCGCGCGCCTGGTGCGCCATGCGCCGGTGCTGACAGCCCCCGACGGGCTTTACGACGAATTCGCCGCCCGTTTCCCCTATGACGAGACGGAAGACCAGCTTAACGCGATTGAGTCGATCCGCGAGGATTTGGGCGCCGGCCGACCGATGGATCGGCTCATCTGTGGCGATGTCGGTTTCGGCAAGACGGAAGTGGCGCTCCGCGCCGCTTTTCTCGCCGCCATGAACGGCGTGCAGGTGGCGGTGGTGGTGCCGACCACGCTGCTTTCCCGCCAGCATTTCCGCACCTTCTCGGAACGTTTCCGTGGGTTGCCGATCCGGGTGCAGCAGGCTTCGCGTCTCGTCGGCTCCAAGGAACTGGCGCTGACCAAGAAGGAAGTTGCTGACGGAAAGACGGATATCGTCGTCGGCACCCATGCGCTGCTCGGCGCGGGCATCAGCTTCGCAAATCTCGGCCTGCTGATCATCGATGAAGAGCAGCATTTCGGCGTCAAGCACAAGGAGCGCCTGAAAGAGCTGAAGAGCGACGTGCATGTGCTGACGCTTTCTGCAACGCCCATTCCGCGCACCTTGCAGCTGGCCATGACGGGCGTGCGCGAGTTGTCGCTCATCACCACGCCGCCGGTGGACCGTATGGCCGTTCGTACCTTCATTTCGCCCTTCGATCCGCTGGTGATCCGCGAAACGCTGATGCGCGAACATTATCGCGGCGGCCAGAGTTTCTATGTCTGCCCGCGCCTTGCCGATCTTGCCGATATTCACGCTTTCCTGCAATCGGATGTGCCGGAGCTGAAGGTAGCGGTGGCGCATGGCCAGATGCCGGCCGGCGAACTCGAAGACATCATGAATGCCTTTTATGACGGCAAATATGATGTGCTGCTGTCGACCACCATCGTCGAATCCGGCCTTGATGTGCCGACTGCCAATACGCTGATCGTGCACCGTGCCGATATGTTCGGCCTTGCCCAACTTTACCAGCTGCGCGGCCGTGTCGGACGCTCCAAGGTGCGCGCCTTCGCGCTCTTCACCCTGCCGGTCAACAAGGTGTTGACGACGATGGCGGAGCGGCGGCTGAAGGTGCTGCAATCGCTCGATACGCTCGGTGCCGGCTTCCAGCTGGCGAGCCACGACCTCGATATTCGCGGTGCGGGCAACCTGCTCGGCGAGGAACAGTCCGGCCATATCAAGGAAGTTGGTTTCGAGCTTTACCAGCAGATGCTGGAAGAGGCGGTTGCAGAAGTGAAGGGTGACGAGCAGGTGCAGGATAGCGGCTGGTCGCCGCAAATCTCGGTTGGCACCTCCGTCATGATCCCGGAAGACTACGTGCCGGATCTGCATCTGCGCATGGGTCTTTACCGCCGTCTCGGCGAGCTTGCGGATATCAGCGAGATCGATGGTTTCGGTGCGGAAATGATCGACCGTTTCGGCCCGTTGCCGAAAGAAGTGCAGCATCTGCTCAAGATCGTCTACATCAAGTCGCTCTGCCGCATTGCCAATGTCGAGAAGCTGGATTCCGGGCCGAAGGGCGTTGTCGTGCAGTTCCGCAACAAGGAATTCCCCAATCCGGCGGCGCTGGTCGGTTACATCGGCAAGCAGGGATCGATGGCGAAAATCCGCCCTGATCACAGTCTGTTCCTCAATCGCGATCTGCCGACGCCGGAAAAGCGGCTGGCGGGTGCGGCGATGGTCATGACACAGCTGGCGGAGCTGGCGCGGTCCTGACGGGAGCGTTGGTGGGTGGGGTTTACCCCCCTCTGCCCTGCCGGGCATCTCCCCCTCAAGGGGGGAGATCGATATGCGGCGGGGTTTCGACTATCTTAACGGTCGAGAATGAAGCGGCGAGAGATCGTCCTGTCGATCTCCCCCTCGAGGGGGAGATGCCCGGCAGGGCAGAGGGGGTAAAGCCCCACCCACCCTCGGCTTGCTAACAAATGGCCAATCCCCGAAAATTCCAACCCGCAAGGCTCAGCAAAAATTACCACGATGTAACCAAACGGACATGCGCCGGTAGCCTTCGCGGGCGTAGTCTAAGCCCCATACCCGGTGCGGCGGATCGGTAGATGCCGCCGGGTGATGAAGGAGCAGGACGATGTGGACCAACATTAACAGGTTTGCCACCGCTGGTCTGGTTGCCTTGACAATTGCGGGCACCACAATTGCCACCACCAGCCAGGCGGAAGCGCGCAATAATTTCGGCCGCGGCCTTGCCGCCGGCCTTGCCGGCACGATCATTGGCGGAGCGCTGATTGCGGGTGCAAGACATCCCGGCTACGCTTATGGCCCCGCATATTACGCGCCCGCCTACGGTCCACCCGTTTATGCTGCGCCGGCCTATGGCCCGCCGGTTGTTTACCAGCCGGCCTACCCGCGCTGCCACGTGGCGTGGAGGCAGAACGCCTGGGGCGATATGTATCGGGTCAAGGTTTGTGATTGATCGAATGCCATGCCGGCGACGCGAATACGCGTTGCCGGTTCTTCGCATTCGTTAGGCTTCAGCGCCCGTCTTCCGGCGTGATGCCGACGGCCACGTTCTGGTCGGTGGCGGCGATCGAGGCGGGCAGCGGCACCTTTCTCTGCTTCTCGCGGATCAGCGTCAACAGGCCGGAGCCGACGATGAGGGCGATGCCGACCAGCATCCAACCGTCGATACGGTCGCCGAAAATCAGGTAACCGAACAGGATGGCCCAGAGCATCTGGCTATATTGCGTCGGTCCGATCATGGCGGCGGGCGCATATTGGGCGGCATACATGACCAGGACGTTGCCAAGCGCGCCGAGCAGGCCATATCCCGCCAGCAGCAGCCATTGCTCGCCGGCTGGCATGACAAAAGTCGGCACCATGGCGATGCCGCTTATGGTGAGACAGCCGAGCACACCGGCACCATAAAGCGAGACGTTCTTTTCCGACGGTCCCATGGCGCGGAAGATGACAATGCTGAGCGCACCGCTGAAGCCGCCGATGATCGCGCCGAGATGGCCGATGCCGAGTTCGCGGAAGCCCGGACGCAGGATGACCAGCACGCCGAGGAAACCGATGATGACGGCCGACCAGCGCTTGATGCCCACCTGTTCCTTCAGGAACACCACCGACATGATGGTGACGAAGGAAGGGAGCAGGAAGATCAGCGCGAAGGCTTCCGCCATGGAAAGATGGGTGAATGCGGTCACGCTGCCCACTGCGCCGGTGCCGGCTGCAAAAAAGCGGATGATCCACAAGGGGCGGTTCGTCGTCTTCACCACGTCCACCCAGCGATCATTGCGCTTGCGGATGAAGGGAAGGGCGACGAGGCCGAAAAGGGCGCCGAAGAAGGCCGATTCGATCGGCGAAATCTGGCCTTCTATGAGTTTAACGCTTGCATCGCTCCAGGCGTAGGCAGCGAAGGCGGCAAAGGCGAGCAGAATGCCTTTCAGGGTCTGGTCGGACACGGAAACACCGGCGAAAAATCGAGTTGATGAAAACCGCCGGTGGTTTGACCGTCAGTTCATCGATCTATGCTCGTCCGCCTTGATTTTTGCAATATCCCGCAGTGCAGCAATCAATACATCCGGCGTTTGTGCACCGCTTATGGCGTATTTCTGGTCGATGATGAAGAAGGGCACGCCGGCGACGCCCATTTGCTGCGCCGCATCGATTTCGGCGATGACGGTGTCCTTGTCGGCGTCCGAGGCGAGAAGCCGGGCCACGACCTTGGCGTCCATGCCGGATTTTTCGGCCACATCGGTCAGCACCGCGTGATCGCCGATGTTGCGCCCTTCCTCGAAATTGGCCTTGAACAGGGCGGTGACGACCTTTTCCTGGACGTCGCGGCCTTCGGAATGCGCCCAGAGCGACAGCCGATGGGCATCGAGCGTGTTCGGGCCGATCTTGATCGCATCGAAATCGTAATTGATGCCGACTTCCCTGCCGAGCTGCACCAGCGTGGCATGCGCCTGTTCGAGGCGTTCCTTGCCGAGCTTTTCCTCGAGAGCGGCTTTCTGGTCGACGCCTTCTGGCGGATAATCCGGGTTGAGGCGGTAAGGACGCCAGTTCACGTCGACGCTGATTTCGTCCTGCACCTCGGCAATGGCGAGATCGAGCCTTGCCTTGCCGAGATAACACCACGGGCAGACCATATCCGATACGACGTCGATAACGATGCGTTCCATGGTTTTATCTTCCCTTTTTCTCTGCCGGGGATGGGTGGTGCGGTTTATTGCGCCCGCGCATCCCACCAGGTCTGTTTCTGATTGCCGGATATCGGCGTCATATCCGGGCGGTCGATATATTTCCAGCGGGCCACCCACTGCGCGCCGATATAATAGAGCGGAATGACATAGTGGCCGGCAACGAGAAGGCGGTCGTAACCGCGCACGGCCGCCTGAAAATCCTCCGTCGACCTTGCCTGCAGCAGGGCCTCGATCATGCGGTCTATATCGGGATTTGCGGCACCGGCATAGTTGAAGCTGCCCTGCGCATCCCGCGAGAGCGAACTCCAGCGGTTGAGCTGTTCCATACCCGGTGAGAGCGAGGAGGGCAGGGAGCGGATGATCATGTCATAGTCGAAGCTGTTCGAGCGGGCCTGATATTGCCCGTCATCGACCGAGCGGATGCCCATGGCGACGCCGATCAGGTTGAGCGAACGCTGATAGGCAAGCGCGATGCGCTCCTGCGCCGGGTTCTGGGTCATGATTTCGAAGGCAAGCTGACGGCCGTTGGCGTCGGACATCCTGCCGTTCTTGATGCTGTAGCCAGCCTCTTTCAGCTTGTCGACGGCCATTTTCAGAACTTTGCGGTCCGCGCCGGTGCTATCGGTGGTCGGCATGGCATAGGTTCCCGCCAGCAGTTCCGGCGGCATGGTTTTCGCCGCGTCGCCAAGCAGGGCAAGCTCGCGCTCGTCGGCGGCATTACCATAAGCGCCGAGCGGGGAGTTCTGCCAGTAACTCTGCGTGCGCTTGAAGGAGCCTCCGAGGATGTTCTTGTTCATCCATTCGAAATCGAGCGCATAGGACAGGCCCTCGCGCACCTTTTCGTCGGCGAAGACGGCGCGGCGGGTGTTGAAAACGAGGCCGAACATGCCGGTGGGCAGACGCGGCTGGAAGACGTCCTTGACGATATCGCCGCGATGGACGGCCGGAAAATTGTAAGCCTGTCCCCAGTGGGAGGTATCGGAAGTACCGTTGATGGCGTCGCCTTCAGGATAAATGTCGATATCACCCTTCTTGAAGGCCTCGAACATGGTGGTGACCTGAAGGAAATAGGTGACGCTGATCTCGTCGTAATTGTCGAAGCCGACCTTGCCGGGAATATCCTTGCCCCAATAGTCCGGGTTCCGCTCCCAGATGATTCGTTCGCCCGGCCGCAGGGTTTTGATTCGGTATGGACCCGAGCCAACGACCGGGCCGAGGCCCGCCTGCTCGAATTTTTCCGGATCGATCGCATGTTTCGGCAGGATCGGGGTGGAGGAGGCGAGAATGAGCGGCGTTTCGCGGTTCGCCTTGTCATTGAAGGTGAAACGCACGCTGCGATCGCCGATCTTTTCCAGCTTCGCCACACCGTCCAGACGGGTGTTGAAGGGCGGGCGGCCTTTTTCCTTCAGGAGACTAAAGGTGAAGATCACGTCATCTGCGGTCACCGGCTCGCCGTCGGACCATTTTGCCTTCGGGTTGAGGTTGAACTGGACGAAGCTGCGCTCCTCATCCCACTCTGCGGTTTCGGCGAGCAGGCCGTAAAGGCTGAAAGGCTCGTCGCTGGAGCGCAGCATCAGCGGTTCGTAGAGAAGATTGCCGAATTCCGGGTCCCAGACCCCCCGTGCGGTCGTGCGCATTCCCTTGAGAACGAAGGGATTGAGGCTGTCGAAGGTGCCGACGACGCCGTAAGAGATTCGGCCGCCTTTCTTCACGTCCGGATTGACGTAAGGGAAGTGGCGGAAATCTGCCGGCATGGCAGGCGTGCCATGCATGGAAATGCCGTGAAGCGGCTG
Organism: Agrobacterium sp. LR_9; assembly: GCF_041954855.1. NCBI lineage: Bacteria > Pseudomonadati > Pseudomonadota > Alphaproteobacteria > Hyphomicrobiales > Rhizobiaceae > Agrobacterium > Agrobacterium sp. LR_9. Next base: position 109,523 of record NZ_JAVAYA010000007.1, on the reverse strand, counting down.
TGCCAGGGCGGTTCCGGCGGGAAGCAGGGATGATCCCAGAAGGAACAATGCGGGGATGAAGGCCGCAAGGTTGCGCATGTCACTATCCTGTCTCAACGGTCAGTCCGATATGTGGACCTGACCGGTTTATCGTCATGATTCTGGCAGATATGTAGCACACGGACATTGCATGACCCATGCAACGGCGGGAAATCTTGGGTCAGCTCAAGAAAAAGTTAAAGAAGTGCTGGATATCGCCGCGATCGGCATGTAACAGGGGGACCGGAAGAGACGGGTCACGCATTTGCCTCATTTAAACGACAGTTGAACGGGCAGAAGGATACCGCCATCGGCGAACAGGATCTTGCGGTTCTGTTCTGGCAGACATTCAGGAGACGGAACTCTTATGATGCACAAGGCAAACACATTCACCCGGACGGCTCTGTCCGCTCTGGTCCTTTCTCTCGGCGCAATTTCCGCTCCGGCCATCTCGCAGGCGCAGGATGCTGCTCCCGCCGCTCAGGGCGCTGGCGCTCCGCCGCTCGGCTGGTTCAAGACCTGCTCCAAGCAGGAAGACAACGATGTCTGCGTCGTGCAGAACGTGGTTCTTGCCCAGAACGGCCAGATGATCACCGCCGTCGGCCTCATCACCGTTGAAGGGAAGGTCAACCGCAAGCTGCTGCAGGTCTCCGTTCCGACCGCGCGTCTCGTTCCTCCGGGCGTGATGATGCAGATCGACGGCGGCAAGGGCCAGAAGCTCGATTACGCCGTTTGCCTTCCTGACAAGTGCACGGCTGAAGTTCCGCTGACGGACGCCATGATCGCCTCCCTGAAGAAGGGTAGCGAGGTGGTCTTCACCTCCATCAACTTCCGCCGCGCGCCGAACCCCATCAAGATCGCGCTCTCCGGCTTCACCGGCGCTTATGACGGCCCGGCGATCACCCAGTCGCAGCTTGCCGAAAGCCAGCGCAGCCTGCAGGAAGGCATGCAGAAGAAGGCTGAAGAGGCCCGCAAGAAGCTGGAAGCCGCTCAGGACGCTGCCAAGGGCGCGCCGAAGCCCTGATTGCAGCGTAAGCTCCAAAAACAGGAAAACCGGTCTGGCGACAGACCGGTTTTTTTACGCCCCTGGGAGGGAGGGGAGAAAATTGGCGGGCGTCAATGCGCCGTCGACATTTTCGGGCGCCATTCGCCGTTCGGCGCCTTGTCGAAGATGCGGCCGATATTGGGGTTTCGGAGCGGCGTCTCGTTTTCGTCGTGGACGAGGTTCTGTTCGGAAACATAAGCGACATATTCCGTCTCCTCGTTTTCGGCCAGAAGATGATAGAAGGGCTGGTCGCGATCCGGCCTGATTTCCGCAGGGATGGCGTTCCACCATTCCTCGGTATTGGCATATTCCGGGTCCACGTCGATCACCACACCGCGGAACGGAAACACCTTGTGGCGGACGATTTCGCCAAGCGTGAATTTTGCGTTTCTTTGTTTCATGGCATGTACTTCCTTTCCCAATACTAGGTGGTATCGGAATGCGAAATATCAAGACCTAGCGGTTTTGGCGCCGGTCTGGCTTCCGCGTTCAGCGCCTTATGCCGATGGGCGCGGTGGCGATGATGACGCCGCCGGTGACCAGCACGATGCCGACGGCGTGATAGGTCTCGAAAGTCTCCCCCAGAAACAGCGTGGCCATGAGGATCGAGACCGGCGGCATCATGTAAAGCGTGACGCCAGCGGTCGCGGGACCGAAGACGCGCACTGTATGAGTGAAGCAATAAAAGGCCAATAGTGAGGCGAACAGGATGATGCCGCCGATCTTGGCCCAGGCCATTGGCGTGGCGGGTAACATGCCGCCCTGCGCCAGTTCCAGAGCCGCCGGCGGCAGAAGCACGAGCGCGCCGGAAAAGGCGATCAGGCCGAAAAGGCTGAAAGAGGCCATCTGCCGTGCGGCAGGATCGCGCAGCAGCAGCGAATAGACCGCAAAGGCGATGGCCGCCGTCAGGATCGCGAAATCGCCAATGTTGAAATTCAGCTGCCAGAGAGCGGACATATCGCCCTTGAGCACGATGGCCGACACGCCGGCAAAGGCGATGACCATGCCCGCCACTTCCAGCTTCCGGATCGGGCGGCCCTGAAAGACGCGCTGGAACAGGATGATGAACAGCGAGGACGTGGTGTAGATCAGCGTGCCGTTGGCGGCCGTCGTCATGGTTAGCCCCCAATAGACCACGCCGCCGCAGATGCCCATGCCGAGAATGCCGAGGACGAGCCAGAGCAGCGTTTTTCGCCGCACGAAGGCAAGGCAGTTGCGCCAGTCGGCGATCATGAAAGGGGCGATGATGAGGGTCGAGCCGATCCAGCGGATGAAGGCGGCGATGAAAGGCGAGACTTCGCCGACGACGCCACGGCCGAAAATGACATTGCTGGAGAAAAAGAACGGCACCGCCAGAAAGATGAGCCAGTCCGTGAGGCGCGTTTGCTGAGAGGCTGGCTTGTTCGACATTCTTCGCAATGATGGCTGGGCTTCAAAAGAAAACGGCGGCTTTCCAGGGAAAACCGCCGGAATGGATGGAGCGCCCCGATGGGAGCGCTCCAAAGGCCGATCAGGCCGAGTAGTACATGTCGAATTCGACCGGATGCGGGGTCATTTCGAAACGCATGACTTCCTGCATCTTCAGCTCGATGAACGAGTCGATCTGGTCGTCGTCGAACACGCCGCCGGCGGTCAGGAACTTGCGGTCCTTGTCGAGGCTTTCCAGCGCTTCGCGCAGCGAACCGCAGACGGTCGGAATCTTCTTCAGTTCCTTGGCAGGAAGATCGTAAAGGTCCTTGTCCATCGGCTTGCCGGGGTGGATCTTGTTCTTGATGCCGTCGAGGCCGGCCATCAGCATGGCCGCAAAACCGAGGTACGGGTTCTGGGTCGGGTCCGGGAAGCGGACTTCGACGCGCTTTGCCTTCGGGTTGGAGCCGAAGGGGATACGGCAGGAGGCGGAACGGTTGCGCGCGGAGTAGGCGAGCAGAACCGGCGCTTCATAACCCGGCACCAGACGCTTGTAGGAGTTGGTGGTGGGGTTGGTGAAGGCGTTGATGGCCTTGGCGTGCTTGATGATGCCGCCGATGTAATAGAGGCAGGTCTCGGAAAGACCGGCATATTCGTCACCCGCGAAGGTCGGCTTGCCGCCCTTCCAGATCGACTGGTGAACGTGCATGCCCGAGCCGTTGTCGCCGAAGATCGGCTTCGGCATGAAGGTTGCCGTCTTGCCATAGGCATTGGCGACCTGGTGCACGACGTACTTGTAGATCTGCATCTTGTCGGCGCTGGAGACGAGTGTGTCGAATTTCACGCCCAGCTCGTGCTGTGCGGCAGCCACTTCGTGGTGGTGCTTTTCGACGACCACGCCCATTTCGGCCAGAACCGTCAGCATTTCAGAGCGCATGTCCTGCAGGCTGTCGATCGGCGGAACCGGGAAGTAGCCGCCCTTGACGCGCGGACGGTGGCCGAGGTTGCCGGTCTCGTAATCCGTGTCGTCGTTGGACGGCAGTTCGGACGAATCCAGCTTGAAGCCGGTGTTGTAGGGATCAGCCTTGTACTTCACGTCGTCGAAGACGAAGAATTCCGGCTCCGGGCCAACGAAAACGGTGTCGCCGATGCCGGATGCCTTGAGGTAGGCTTCGGCCTTCTTGGCGGTGCCGCGCGGGTCGCGGTTATAGGCTTCGCCCGAGACCGGGTCGAGGATGTCGCAAAGGACGACCAGGGTGGACTGGGCGAAGAACGGGTCGATATGGGCGGTGGCCGGATCGGGCATCAGCACCATGTCGGACTCGTTGATGGCCTTCCAGCCGGCGATCGAGGAGCCGTCGAACATGACGCCATCGGCGAACATGTCTTCGTCCACACAGACAACATCCATGGTGACGTGCTGCAGCTTGCCCTTGGGGTCGGTAAAGCGCAGGTCCACGAACTTGATGTCGTTATCCTTGATCTGCTTCAAGATATCGTTTGCGGTCGTCATTTAAACGTTTTCCTTGAGTGTGATGATGACGAGGTGAAAACCCAAGCCTCCCCGGCTCGGGACATTCTTGATTATATGGCGTCCACGCCTGTTTCACCGGTACGGATGCGGATGACTTCCTCGACATTGGAAACGAAAATCTTTCCGTCGCCGATACGTCCTGTCTGCGCCGCATTGCGGATCGCCTCGATGACGGCTTCCGCATTCTCATCCGCCAATACGACTTCGACTTTTACTTTCGGCAAAAAGTCCACGACGTACTCTGCTCCGCGGTAGAGTTCCGTGTGGCCCTTCTGACGACCAAAGCCTTTTGCTTCCGTGACCGTGATTCCCTGAAGTCCGACTTCCTGAAGGGCTTCCTTCACTTCATCGAGCTTGAAAGGCTTAATGATCGCTTCGATCTTTTTCATGAGAAAATATCTCTCCGCTTCTCCCGTTAAAGCAGGTAACTCCCGCTCTGCCACAAGAATGCACGTATTGTGCCAGATCGGAAGCGGGCTTGAAGAAAAAACTTCGATCCCCCGGCTTTCCGACACAAAATGCATTCGCTTTTTGCGCTTTTCCAGCCAATTTCTCGCGGAAACCCGAAAAATCCATCAGCATTTCTGTGAATTTGTATTATTTTAGTTGATTTGAATATTTGGAAAGGTGCGAACAGGGGAGTGGCCTTTTGTTTATATTTTATGCATTTGTCTATTATTTAGACATGACAATTTGCTTATTTTTGTATCGATTGCCTTTCCGGCGTTTTGAAGGGATGATCGGGACATGAAATCCCTTCCGCGCCTCTTCCTGATCGACCCTGTTGCCATGGCCCGCATCGATGCGGCGGCCGGGCAATCCGGCATTCCTCTTTATGACCTGATGGAGCGGGCGGGGCAGGCGGTTGCGGCCTCGGCGCTGCGTCACTATCCGCAGGCGCAGCGTTTCGTCGTGCTCTGCGGTGGCGGCAACAATGGCGGCGATGGTTATGTGGCGGCGCGGGCGCTTTTGCAGAGCGGGGCGGTCGTCGCGGTTTATCATCTCGGCGATGTCGGTGCGCTCAGTGGCGATGCACGGACGGCATTCGAGCGGAGCGGCGTGACGCCGCTGCCGCTTGATGGCTATGCGCCTCTTGCCGGCGACGTGGTGATCGATGCGGTGTTCGGGGCCGGATTGTCCCGCGATGTTCCGCAGGAGCTTATTCGAGTGATTGAGGCGGTCACGCGGGCGAAGGTGCCGGTTCTCGCCGTCGACCTGCCCTCGGGCCTCTGCGGCAGGCGGGGCGTGCCTCTCGGCGCATCGTTCAGGGCGGAGCGGACGGTGACCTTCATGGCGCGCAAGCCGGGTCATCTGCTGATGCCGGGGCGGGAGCTTTGTGGAACGCTCGAGGTGTTCGATATCGGCATTCCGTCCCGCATCCTTGACGCCCATGCGGGATCGGTGGCGGAAAATGATCCGCTGATCTGGCGGGATGCCTTGCCTCACGCCGATATGGAAACCCACAAATTCCGTCGCGGGCATCTGACCGTCTTTTCCGGCCCGGCACATGCGACGGGCGCAAGCCGCATGACCGCGCTTTCGGCACTGAAGGCGGGAGCGGGGATCGTCACCATCGCTGCGCCTAGGCAAGCGCTCGATGTGCTCTCCGTCACGCTGACGGCGGTGATGAACGCACCGGTGGACGATGCCGACGATCTGCGGTCGTGGCTGGACGATGGGCGTCATGGCACTTTCGTTCTCGGCCCGGGTTTCGGCGACCTCGAAAAGGCGCGCCACTTCGTGTCTCTGCTTGGAGATAAGGCGGTCGTGCTGGATGCCGATGCGATCACGGCTTTCAGGGATCACAGGGATGCCCTGTTTGCGCGTGTCACGTCGGGCACAGGCAAATTCGTGCTGACGCCGCATGAGGGCGAATTTGCGCGACTGTTTCCCGATCTTGCCGCCGACAAGATGCTGAGCAAAGTCGAGAAGGCGCAGGTCGCCTCGGCCCGCAGCGGCGCCGCGCTGGTCTATAAGGGCGCGGATACGGTGATTGCCGCGCCGGATGGCCGGGCGCTGGTCAACACCAATGCTCCCGCGAGCCTTGCGACAGCTGGATCAGGCGATGTGCTGGCCGGTATCATCGGCGCGCTGCTGGCGCAGGGCGCGCCTGCCTTCGAGGCGGCTGCGGCCGGGGTCTGGCTGCATGGCGAGGCGGGCCACCGGGCAGGCGACGGCTTGACGGCGGAAGACCTTGCCCATGCGGTTCGGCCGTTTGGGTGAAGTGGTCTGATTGTGTTTGTTAGCAGCTGACAGATTCGGTGGTTTAGCAAAGTTCCATCATCCCCACTCAGTCACCCCGGACTTGATCCGGAGTCCAGCGCGATCAAGTCCTTGATCGCGAAAGACTCTTCTCACGGCGCAGACGCGCCGTGACTGGATGCCGGATCATCCTCGGGCTTGTTCCGGGGACCGGCATGAGGGAGGAGCGGTTTTTTATCCTGAAACAAGCTCCGTCGCGTTTGCGGCATTAGCCCGCATTCAATGCGCAGCCTTGCCTGCCTGGCTCGCCATCGCCATTCGCGAGGCGCTGATCAGGAGCTTGCGCTCAGCGCGTTCCTGCTGCGGCGTGCGATTGTAGATTTCGCGATAACACTTTGAAAAATGCGAGGCGGAGACGAAACCGCAGGCGACGGCGACTTCGACCACCGGCATGGCCGATTGCACCAGCAGGTGGCGGGCGCGGTCGAGGCGGATTTCGAGATAATAGCGGGCGGGCGAACGGCCCATTTCCTGGCGGAAGAGGCGCTCCACCTGCCGGCGCGACAGATCGGCGGCATCGGCGATATCGAGCAACGACAGCGGTTCGGCAAGATTGCCTTCCATCAATTCGATGATCGACAGGACCTTGCTGTTCTGCACGCCGAGGCGGGCGCGTAGCGGCAGGCGCTGGCGGTCATTGGGGCTGCGCACCCGGTCGGTCAATTGCTGTTCGCAGACGCGGTTGACGAGGTTTTCGCCGAAATCCTGACCGATCAGGCTCAGCATCATATCAAGCGAGGCCGTGCCGCCGGCGCATGTATAGATGTTGCTGTCGACTTCGAAAAGATCTGCGTAGACTTCCACCTGCGGGAAGGCTTCGGAAAAGCCGGGCAGGTTTTCCCAGTGGATCGCGCAGCGCTTGCCGTTCAAAAGGCCCGCCTGTGCGAGAATATGGGCGGCGGTACAGAGGCTGCCAATGGCGATGCCGCGATTATAGGCTTCGCGCAGCCAGGCATTGACGGATTTGTTGATGTGTTGATCCACATCGATGCCCGAACAGATGATCGCCATTTCCGGGCGGTTTTCGCCGTTGACGTAGCGCCGCTCATCGGCAAGACAGGTGTCGGGCTCAAGACAGATGCCGCTTGACGACATGACCTTCTGGCCATCGAGCGAGGAGAGCCGCCACTCATAGGCCTGATAGCCCAACATTCGGTTGGCGATGCGAAGCGTTTCAACCGCTGCGGCGAATGGCAGCATGGTAAATTGCGGAATGAGAAAAAAGACGATTGAGCGCTTCTTCTGGGAGTTTCTGCTCATTTGCCCGTGCTCCGTTGCGAATACGCAATTCCTCCCTTGGAATTGGTCTTCTGGATGTCCTGTCTACGACATCTTTAACGAAAAATACGCCGTGGAATCGGGGCTGTCAAAAAATCGCTTTTGAAATATGCAAATTTTGCGACAAGCCTTTAAAAAAGGCGGCGTGTCGCATGTAAAACAGGCACGCTATTTTGCGCCCTTGTTCCTCCATCCGAAGGGCGGGCAGGGATGGCTCGCACGTCTGGAAACGTTGCGGGCCACCGGTTGAATGTCATCTGCGGATGACGTTTATGCGGCTGTTGTCCGTCGTCGGCCATCCGATATCCTTCAATGTTTCAGGTGGCAATGCTTCCAGTGCGCGAAGCATTTTTTCGCGACGCCATGCGGCGTAACGGGCGGCAACATGGTCGGACAGGCGATGAAGCCAGCCGCTGGATGACGGACGGTGCGAGGAACGGTTCGCCACGGGGAGATAATGTATCATGGTCATGTCTTGATCCTTTCCTGAACCACGATCCTGTTTGCGACTTCGGTATGCGCTTGCCGACGAGGCTAAATCCGCCCCGTCAATCGATGTCCCGGATGGTGCGCGCTTGTTGACATTCAATCAAACGAAATGATATCCATCTATAAATCAAAATATTTGAAGGTGCGTGCCATGACCGTGACTTTCCGCCAACCGCTGCCGTTGCTGGATAACGACATATTGAGAACCTTCGTCGCCATCGCGGAAACGGGAAATTTCTCCACCGCCGCAGAAGTGGTGTTCAGAACGCCGTCTGCCGTTTCCATGCAGATCAAGAAGCTCGAAGAGCAGTTGAAAACGACGCTTTTCCTGCGCGATGCCCGTTCGGTGACATTGACGGCGCATGGGGAGACGCTTTTGACCTATGCGCGGCGCATGATTGCGCTGTCCAACGAGGCTGTGTCACGTTTCGTCATGCCGGAGCTTTCCGGCGTCGTCCGTCTCGGTGCGCCGGAGGATATTGGCGAGCGTGGCCTGCTGCCGGGCATTCTCAAGCGTTTTGCCGAGGCTTTCCCCGGCATCATGATCGACGTCACCATCGATTCCAGCTCCAATCTCTATAAGCGCATGGATGAGCAGAGGCTCGATCTTGCCCTCGTCAACTGTGCCTCTCATCCCCTTCGGGATACGGGCGAGGTGCTGATGCGCGAGCGTCTGGTCTGGGCGGGTGCAAAGTGTGGCACGGCCTATCTGCGCGATCCGCTGCCAATCTCCATCTGGGAAGAGGGTTGCATCTGGCGCTCGGAAGCGATCCATTCGCTGGAGAAGCGCGGCCGTAATTTCCGCGTGGCCTATCTCAGCGGCCATACCATGGCGCAGCGCGCGGCGATTGCCGCCGATCTCGCCATCGCGCCGCTGCCGCGATCCTATGTGCAGAACGACATGGTCATTCTGGGCGACAAGGAAGGCCTGCCGGAACTCGGCTGTTTCGATATCCGCCTGATCATGGGTGACAAGGCGTCCCGCCCTGTTCTTGCCGTGGCTGAAAGCATTCGAAACGCTTTTGTCGAAGTCGCCAAGGCGGCCTGAGATATTGGAGGTGCGCGGCGGCCGTGGCCCGTCGCGCCGTTAGAATCGCGGTTTTAGCCGGTCATCGAATCCGGCGATGCCGAACGGTCCACCGCGCCGGTTTGCCAGCTTCCACGCTTGACCAGCCAGTCGGCCGAATTCTGCAATCCGCCGAAGGGGAAGACGTGAATTTGCCGGATCGGCCCTTGCGGATTGGCCTGCCAGTGCCGCTCAATCGGCCCGACGATGCTTTCCGGCGAATGGCCCTTGGCAAGCGTCGTCAGCGAAAGCGCGTTCTTCTTGAGATAGGCGATTGAATTGCCGACGCCGCAAAGCGCGGCATATTTCAAAAGCGTCGTGATCTTGGCCGGGCCGGAAACGCCGATATGCACCGGAAGCTCGATGCCTGACGCCGCTAACCCTTCCGCCCAGGCGATGAAACGCGCGGGATCGAAACCGAACTGGGTGACGATGCGCATAACGGCATCGCTTCTTTCGGCAAAATCGCGTTTCAGCCTGAGTGCGGCCATCGCCGTTTCGTCGTTGAAATCCGGGCTGCCTTCCGGGTGGCCGGCGATGGCGATCTGCCTTATGCCGCAACGGTCGAAAATGCCGGTGGACAGCATGTCCATGCTGGATGCGAAGGGACCGGCCGGGCGGTCGACGCCGCCGCCGACAACCAGAACATCGGTTACGCCCGCTTCTCCGGCAAGCCGTTTTACCTGTTCCTCAAACGCTGTGCCGGAGGGCATGCGTCGTGCAGCAAGATGCGGCACCGGCTCATAACCGAGATCGCGCAAATGTCCTGCAGCTTCGACGAGCCTTTCCTGCGAGGCGGCTCCAGTGTCAGTGAGATAGACGCGTACACCCTGCGGAAAGAGACCGGCAAGGTCGGTGGAGCCAAGCACCTGCGCGGGCGAGGCTTCGATGGAGGCGGGAATGATGGAAGCGGTGGAGATATCGGGCAATTTGTGCGTGATCCTTTTTATTATCATGCACCTATTTTGCGGCGAAGTCTGTGCCTGTTGCGGCAAGACAGGCTTGCATCTGCGACGAAGCTCGGCCCCAATCCCTGACGCGTGGCTTCACCAGATCCGTTTCGTCAGGCCGTTCCAAAGCCATGTCCAGATGGTCGGCGGGAAGCGCAGTACGGATTTGCCGGGTGAGGGCGGCTGCGGCGCAAGGCTGCCGGAAAGGGCGTCCTCGATGGCGCTGATGGCGATATCCACCGAAGCGGCGGTCAAAAGCAGGGGGTAAGTGGCAATCGTGTCGGAAGGCGATGGTTTCAGCCGCTTCTCGTAGAGCGTGGCGCCGGTATCCACGCCCTTGTCGACCAGATGCACGGTTGCGCCGAAATTGCCGCGGTCTTTTTCCACCAGCGCCCAGTATCCGCCCATCTGCCCGCGATAGGCAGGATTGATGCCGGCATGGAAATTGATGACCGGGCATTGCAGGGCCTGAAGCGTGGTCGGCGTCAGCAGGCGGCAGGAAATGGTGAAGATCGCCGCCGGTTTCAGCAGATTGGCGGCCTTGCGGCATTCCTCATCGTTGAGCGAGGCGAATTGGGTGACGGGGAGACTGTGATGGAGATCGGGAGAAAGGCCGTATTCGGCGATGATCGCATCGCTTCTGCGAAGCGTTAAGCGCTTCCCGAGCCGCGAGGCGATCATCGTCGCCATCTGGCCCGCAGCGACAATCCAGCCGAGCCGGCGCGCGCGCCGCCTGAGAATGACCGACTTGCTTTCCGGTTGCTCCATGAAAACATGGATGTCGGGAAATCGGGCCGCCAGCGCATTGATCATGACATTGGGGTTCACCCCGCCCGCCGTCATCACCAGAAGCCGATTGTTGATGTCAGTCATATCACCCACGGGATTTTCCTAAGCCATGATCCAGACGCCGAGTTTCACGCGTGAACTTCAAAACCATGTTAATTTTCATCGACAGGATTTTTTGAAATGTCGCTGGAACGGATTTTTGGGACTCACGTTATTGTGACGCATATCACATCGGTACTTGCCTTTGGACGGCAAGTCATAGGGGAGTAGTTTCACATGATCACACGCATTCTTTCGACCGTTTTCGTGGCTTTGTTGACCGTTGTCACCCTGAGCTCCTGTGGTAACACCATTCGCGGCATGGGTCGTGACACGGCGAACGCCGTCGACGCGACGCAGGATGCCGGCCGCAATGTGGACCGCGCCGCCCGTCGCTGACGACATCTCCCCTTAAAGGTCCGGCGTCATCCTGAAACACGGGTGACGCCTTTTCTTTGACCGAATTTTTCTGCGAATGTGCCCCGACAAGAATCACGGGGCGGGCATGAACGGATTGATGAAAAGACTGGCCAAGCTGCTGTTGCCATTGCTGTTGCCATTTTCGGCTCAGGCCGGCGGGCAGGCGGATTTCTGCAGGATCATGGACCATGCGGGCGATCGTTATACCGTCTGCAGTTTCGACCCGGCAAAAAGCACCATCCGGATATACTACCGCGATCATGTCTCCGGCCAGGGATATGGCTCCTTCGCCGCTCTCTCGTCGGCGCTGTGGCGGCAGCACATGTTCAGCGTCTTCGCCATGAACGGCGGCATGTACCATTCGGACTATTCCCCCGTCGGGCTCTTTATCGAAAATGGCATCGAACGCTCGCCGATCAGCACCGGCGGCGGCTGGGGCAATTTTCATCTTCTGCCCAATGGCGTGTTTTATCTGAAGGGGGCGGCGGCCGGCGTGCTGGAAACGCAGGCCTATCTGGCAGCGGATCTCAAGCCGGACTTCGCCACGCAGTCCGGGCCGATGCTCGTCATCGATGGCAAGCCGCATCCGCGCTTTCTGCCCGATAGCGACAGCCTGAAGCGGCGCAACGGTGTCGGCGTTTCCCGCGATGGCATGGTGCATTTCGCCATTTCGGAAAATACCGTGCGCTTTTACGATTTCGCCACGCTGTTCAGGGATGTGCTGGACGCGCCGAATGCGCTCTATCTCGACGGCACCATATCCAGCGTCGATATTCCCGCAATGAAAAGGCGGGACTCGCTGTTCCTGATGGGGCCGATCATCGCTGTTGTCGACAGGGTGCCGGATTAGCCTGAACGATCAGATCGGCGCCTTGGGATAGGCTTTTTCGAGACCGGCCGATGCCGTCAGTCCCTTGCGGAAGGCGAGAAAAGCGGGGTGCTGGCTCGCCCTTGCGGTTTCCATGATGCGGATCTGCAGGCGGGCAGGGGCATTGCCGCCAAGCCATTCGCCGGTTGTTTCCAGCTTCAGGCTGTTGAGGAAGCGGGCATTGGTCTGCTGGTCGAGATAAAGATTGAGGCCAGCCAGCAGGTTCTCGTCCTGCAGGGCATTTTCCATCAACAGCAGCACCCAGGCTTTATCCTCGCTTGCAAGCGAAGTGAGTTTCGATGCGACCGTTTCGCGATCGGGGAAGGAGGATGCCTGCTGCATGGGGTGACTCGCATCGTTGCCGTTGCCATCGTCGATAAAGCACAGGTCATGCCCTTTCAAGGCGCGACGCTTCAGCGCAAGAAATTCGACCGTAAGGTGTTCGGCCGGCGTGGTTTTTAACAGGTGTTTGTAGGAAAGCTTTAAATAACGGTTACACTTTAGCCTAAATTGCGGCGAAGCCCCAAATGGCGCTTATACGGGCCTCACGCTAACACCTTGTTTTTTCACATACCTATGCGCGGGGCGAATGGCAGCCTGTCGAAAACGCCTTCATTTAGCCGCTTTTTGCATTTGCCTTCGCCGCCAGATTTTAATAAATGCTTGCCTCAACGGGCCGGGTCTTGAAGACCGCCCGGAGAGTGAATAGCTGGAGTAATCATGGAAGAAACCGCTCAGAAATCCTGCTGGGGCGTCACCTTGCGCGCACTTGCAGGCTTTGCCGCTTTTCTCGCATTGACGTACATTTTTGGCAGCCCATAAGCATCTCTCCTGAATGACGGGTTTTGAAACGGCGCGGTTTTCCTTTGGAAACCGTGCTGTTTTCGTTTGAGGGCAATTATGTCGCAGCTGCGCAAACCGCTGACGCTCTTTTGTGGCGATCCGTTTTGGCTTTGGATATGATGGTGGTGGAATCCATTCTCATTCAAGGCGAACTTCATGTTTCTTTCGGTCTTTGACGTCTTCAAGATCGGTATCGGTCCTTCGAGCTCCCATACGATGGGGCCGATGACGGCAGCCAACCGCTTTCTGGCGCTGATCCTTAGCGATGAGTGGCCACGGCCGGCAGGCGCGGCCGTTGCGCAGCTGAAGGTCAGCCTGCATGGCTCGCTCGCCTTTACCGGCATCGGGCACGGCACCGGGCGTGCCGTCATTCTCGGCCTCACCGGCGAACGGCCGGATATTGTCGACCCCGATGCGATGGACGCCATTATCGAGACGGTGGAAAAGGCCGGCACCGTGACGCCGCCCGGCCATCCGTCCTATGTGTTCCGCCCGGCCGAAGATCTGGTCTTCGACAAGAAGAACCCGCTGCCCGGCCATGCCAACGGCATGATCTTTTCCGCCTTCGACAATCAGGGCAGGCTGCTCATCAAGCGCATCTATTATTCCGTTGGCGGCGGTTTCGTCGTGACCGATACGGAGCTCGAGGCGATCAAGCAGCGTGGCAAGACAATCGATAACGGTCCGCGCGTGCCTTATCCCTTCGCCACCGCGCGGGAAATGCTGGATATGGCGGCCCGTTCCGGCCGCACCATCGCCCAGATGAAGCGGGCCAACGAGGAGACGGTGGTTTCCCGCGAGGAGCTGAACGAGCGTCTCGACCAGATCTGGGAAGCGATGAACGGCTGCATCGAGCGCGGGCTGAAGGTGGACGGCATCATGCCTGGCGGCCTGAAGGTGCGCCGCCGCGCCCGTTCGATTTACGAGAAGCTGAATGCGGAATGGCGCAGCAACCGGCTGAACCCGGTCATGGCCAATGACTGGCTGAGCGTTTACGCCATGGCGGTGAACGAGGAAAATGCCGCCGGCGGCCGCGTGGTGACTGCGCCGACCAACGGTGCGGCGGGCGTCGTTCCTGCCACCGTCAGATATTTCCGGCATTTCCATGAGGATGCGAGCGTCGATGACGTGCGCGACTTTTTGCTGACGGCGGCCGCCATCGGCGGCATCATCAAGCACAATGCCTCGATTTCAGGCGCGGAAGTGGGCTGTCAGGGCGAGGTGGGCTCGGCTTCCGCCATGGCGGCGGCAGGCCTTGCCGCGGTCATGGGCGGATCCCCGGAACAGGTGGAAAATGCCGCCGAGATCGCGCTCGAGCATCATCTCGGCATGACCTGCGATCCGATTGCCGGGCTTGTACAGGTGCCGTGCATCGAACGTAATGCCATGGGCGCGGTGAAAGCGGTGACGGCGGCCTCGCTGGCGCTGAAGGGCGACGGCCAGCATTTCGTGCCGCTCGACGCCTGTATCGAGACCATGCGCCAGACCGGCAACGACATGAGCGAGAAATACAAGGAAACCTCCACCGGCGGCCTTGCCGTGAACGTTGTGGAGTGCTGAGCGGGCAGGGCGTCAGGCATGGTTGCCATGCTTGACGCCCGCCGCAAAAAGGCATTGATAGAACCATGCCTTTACATCTCATCAAACTTTGCGTCGGTGCGGATTCAATCCAGGACTTGAGAGACTGGGTCGCGCATCGTGCGCTGACCGCAATTGCCGCAGGCCTCGAGCCGCACAGCGTCCACACAACCCGGATGATCCCGAAACGTGTCGAGGAACTGCTCGAGGGCGGTTCGCTCTACTGGGTCATCAAGGGGCAGGTGCAGGCGCGGCAGAAACTTCTCGATATCCGCTCCTTCAAGGGCGAAGACGGTATTTCCCGCTGCGATCTCATTCTCGGCCCGGAGGTCATCGAAACCTCACCTGCGCCGAAGCGCCCGTTTCAGGGCTGGCGTTACTTGAAGGACGACGAGGCGCCCCGCGATCTCGGCGGCGGCACGGGCGGCGAGGACATGCCTTCCGATCTCAGGCGGGAACTGGCGGAGCTTGGGCTGCTCTGACGCTTAACGGATTTGACAATGAAAAAGCCGGCATCCTTGCGGAGCCGGCTTTTTCTTTTGGGGGGAGACGGGTCGTTTTCTGGCTTCAGTTGATGCCGCCGACCGCAGTGGTGGCGCGGCCATCCTGAATTTTCACCCAGCGGCCGGGATTGGCGGTGTCCTGGCGCTTCAGGTAGGTATATTCGGTTTCAGACCAGTTCATGACCTTGTTGCGCATGTTGTCGAGAACGAAATCGCCACGATCGGTGCGGACGGTCAGAACGGCGTGGCCTTCGCCATTCGGCTGCAGAACCACGGTGATCAACAGGTTGGAGGCGGAGAAGCCCTTGTTCATCAGCATCTTGCGCTTCAAGAGCACGAAGTCTTCGCAATCGCCGACCGTGGTGGGATAGGCCCAGCGTTCTTCAACGCCATAGATTTCCATGTCGGTCATCGGCGTGATGGTGGTGTTGACGGTGTAGTTGACGTCGAGCATCGTCTTCCAGCGCTCTTCGGTCAGCTTCATCGGGCCGTTGTCCAGCGAGGTCGGCTGGCATTCGCTCTGATAGGTCTGGCAGAATTCATAGTGGCCGATCGGCGGGTTGGCCTTGCCGATGACGCGCATGACGGCGGCCGGCGAGGCGCTTGCCTGATGCGCGAAGGCGCTGACGATGAATGCGATCAGAGTGAAAACGAAACGGTTGTTCTTGTTCATTGCTTGTCTCCCCGTGGTGAGAAGACATTCGCAGGTATATTTTGACCCGGCGGAAATTTGCGAAGCGCAATTTGAGCTTAAATTTCAGCAAATTAGCCGTTGTTTTGAACTGTATTCGAACTAGTTTTTATGCGTCTTTGAAGCAAATTTTATTACAATTTTACGCATCGTGGCTTTAGGTTTTTGGTAGCCATCTAGACCGCTGTATTGACAGCCATTTTCCGCGTGCTGCGGTTTCCGTGATCGTGTGCGGCCGGCTTGCGGCGCGTGGCGAAGAGCTGGATTTCCCGTTTTGGGATGGCTGTTTCAGGCTGATACAGGCCGGAAAAAGCGACAAAAAAACTTCAAAAAAACTGCATTTTTTCTGGAAAAAAGTTTTGCGGAGCGGTTTTCGCGCCGTGGATGAGCTGGCCAATGGCGCAACATGTTCCGCCGCGCTCATCCCTTTTACCGACTATGATGGATCCAGGCCGGTCTGCCGTAGGCGTCAGGGCGTGAAAATGGAAGTTCGGTAACGAGAAATGAGAATGAAGAACCTGACGACAGGAGCGGCCCGATATAGCCGAAGACAGAACATAGCCCGTCAAGGCGCCGTCCGGGAATCTTCGCAATTATGCGATTGGGGCGAGCGCAAAACGCGCCAAAAATGCTGCACGCATTCTTACGGGCGCAAAACCTGCCGTGTCCGGGTGGAATGAGTTAGAGAAACTCGATCAGTGCGTCGGGCGACTGGACGCGGTCGAATTCGACGGCAACGCCTTCCATGAAGTGGCGCACGATCTTGCCGCTCATGTTCTTGCCGAGCTGGACCCGGCTTCCGAGCGGCGGCCGGTTTTCGATCTCGATTGCGGCACCCGACAGGGAAAGGTCGATCAGCCGGCAGGCGACGAGCACGCCATCTTCCAGAACGAGCTGGGCTCTCGCATTGCGCGGCGTCAGGCGGTCGTGGCGGCGGTCCTCCGGCAGGCCGAGCAATTGACGCTTGGCGATCCAGGCGAGCTGCGCTGTGAGTTTTTCCCGCTTGCGCTCCGGCGCGTTGATGGCGATGAGGAAGCCCGATGCGGTGAGCGATGTCACCGTGCCTTCGATCCGGCCGATATGCTGGAGATAGGCGATGACGCGGTCACCGCGGCGGGCAATGCCCGAGCAGGTGAACTGCGCCCTTTCGGCGGTCATCTCGGTCGCGGTGCAATCATATTCTTCATGGTCGGGCAACATCAGGCGGCCGGTGAAGGACACACGGACGGCGTCGTCGAGATGAGCTTCCTCAACCGGACGCAGGATTTGGGCGGTGTTGACCGAGCGGGACGAAAACATGGGCAGCGCAATTGTAATGAATGATGACGGTAAATTTCTACCGTGCGCGAGTTAACAGACTGTATTGTTTAACCTCTACAATTTTTCTGATCGGCAATATTGTTGCAGTTCTGACGTATTTTTTTGAGATTCCGGCGCTGTCGGACCTCTCCCGGAGGGGCGGGAGCGTTGGAACAGGTCCGTCAGCAGCTTTCGGCGCGCGGTGTATCCTCGGCCCCCTTGTTCACCGGAAACCCTGCCGGGGCGATGTCCAGGCGCAGCAGGCGGCTGCTTTTTATGGACAGGCACTGGATTGGCGCGGCGAATTCGTGTCTTGGCCGCTCTGCAAGCAGCGCCCCGAGCAACCTTGGGGCGGCGTCGGGATCGGTGCGAAGCGGCAGGAGCAGCATTTCGAATGCCAGCGGTGCGGCGCCATGGCCGTCCTCCGCCTCGACATCGAAGACCACGGGTAACTGGTGGTGCAGGATGCCGCGCGCGACGCGGCAGGGGAAGACGGCATTTGCCGGCTGCCACAATTCCGAAAACGGGCGATCCCGCAATTCCCGCCCGAACAGATCGCAAAGACGAGTACCGGCAAGGCGGAAGAACGGCGTGTTCTCTCCCTTGTCCGTGAGGATAAAAAGATCGCCAAGGTGATGTTTCAGCTTCGCTGGATCGAGGTCCTCGCGTCGCGGGGCCGATCGCTTGCCGCGCAGTTCATCCCAATAGGCATATATGTCCAGTCCGGCCATGCTCTTCATAGCATCTCTCCATGTTCGTTTTTGGGACATCATGTCCATCCGAACGTCTGTATCTGGAGGTGTAGCGATTTTCGTGCCAAGTGGATTTAATAAGGTTAACAAAGGGTTGATGTTGCGCGATGGCGATAGTCGTGGCATCGGAGCGGCCATGTCGGGGAAAGCTCCGTCAGCACAATTCGATGGCGTCGCCTGTTATTTTAAGGCGGACCCGCAAGCCGGACCGCACGCGGCCCGGCGTCCTTGCCGATTGCGGTTTGGGCGTCGAGCGCTTCAAGGGCGGGACGGCTTTTTTTTCGTTCGGGCTTCCTATATTGCTCGGGGAACGCAAAATTCGACCAAGACAGGGATGGGATCATGTCCTATGGGGACGGCGAACAGCCGCCGGTTTCGGAAACGCCGGAGCCGAAAGACGACACGAACAATCCCGTCTTCAACCTGCCATCGCTGCTGGTCGGCATTCTGGCCGCGCTGATCGTCGCTTATGTCGTTCCCGCCTATCTTCTGTCAGAGGAAGGCAATGGCTGGTTCATCTTCACCTTCGGCTTCATTCCGCTGCGTTATGCGGTGCCGTTTTCCCAGCAGGGGCTGGAATGGCTCTGGACGCCGGTGACCTATTCTTTCCTGCATGGCGGCATCGAGCACATTCTCTTTAACGGATTGTGGCTGATGGCCTTCGGCGCGCCGGTTCTGCGCCGGATCGGAACAGTGCGCTTCGTGCTGTTATGGTGCATTTCCGCCGCCGTTTCCGCCTTCGGCCATGCGGCGCTGAACTGGGGCGATGTGACGGTGCTGATCGGGGCGTCGGGTGTCGTTTCGGCGCTGATGGGGGCAGCCTGCCGCTTCGCTTTCCCGGCACGTGGCGGATATAGCGCCTCCTTCGGCCATCTGATGCCGCGGCAGAGCATTCTTGGGGCGCTTTCCAACCGCACCGTGCTGATCTTCACGCTGATGTGGCTGTTCGGTAATGTGCTGATCGCTGTCGGCGTGCCGCTGTTCGGCGATGTCGGCGGCGAAATCGCCTGGGACGCGCACGTCTTCGGCTTTCTGCTCGGCTTCCTGTTCTTCGGGCTTTTCGATCGACGACTGGCCTGAGCCGATCACGCTCCTTGTCGGCCGTGGCGCAAATTTGCTTTCGTGCGTCCCATCCGGGATTGCATTCATGCGGACCTCAGCGCACGATATCCCATGATTTGCAACCGCCGGGGGAGACTGCGGCGCTGCGTATCGCTGAAAAGAGGAGGAAGGCATGCCAACATTCGTAAAGGATCTTCTCGACCGCAAGGGCCGGGACGTCGTGACTGTCGGTCCGGAGGTCAGCATCGGTGAGGCGGCGGGAACGCTGCACGCGCATAAGATCGGTTCCGTCGTCGTGACCGACGCCGATGGCGTCGTTCTCGGCATCTTCACGGAGCGCGATCTCGTAAAGGCCGTGGCGGGCCAGGGTGCCGCTTCCCTCCAGCAATCCGTGTCGGTGGCCATGACCAAGAATGTCATACGCTGTCATCACAATTCCACCACCGATGAGCTGATGGAAATCATGACGGGCGGGCGCTTCAGGCATGTGCCGGTTGAAGATAACGGCCGCCTTGCCGGCATCATTTCCATCGGTGACGTGGTGAAGGCGCGGATCGGCGAGATCGAAGCCGAAGCGGAGCACATCAAGGCCTATATTGCCGGGTGAGTTAGTTCGCGAAGCGTATTAATTCCCTCATTCCTGTCACAAGCACAGGAATGAGGCGAGGGTCTCGCGCATCAGCGCCGGAATGCCTGCTGCATGCGCTCAAGCTCCGGAATGCGGGAGCGCGTTTCCTCATATCCCCGGTCGATGGCTTCGCTGGCGCGATGGAATTCCGAGAGGCCGATATCGTTGATTCGGGGATGCATCATCAGGTCGGGAGGATCGCCCGCCAGGCGCGAGCGCGAAATCCGGTCCTGAATAATGTTAAACGCCTGCACCATGACGCCCGGCAGGCCGGGACGCGGCGGGCTTTCCACCGCCGGTGCTGCGCCGCCATGCGACGGTGAGGCGGCGTGCTTGACCACGGCGGAACGGCCGAAAAGGTCGTAATTCAGATTGACGGCGACGACCAGCGCCTGCTCATAGGCCCGGCAGACCGAAACCGGCACGGGGTTGACGAGCGCACCGTCTATCAGGGTGCGGCCGTTGCACTGCACGGGTTCGAAGATGCCGGGCAGGGCATAGGAAGAGCGCAGCGCGGTGACGAGATCACCCTGGTGAATCCACACCTCGTGGCCGGTGCGCAGTTCCGTCGCGACGGCGATGAAGGGATGGTCGAGGTTTTCGACGCGCAGGCCTTCCAGATGTTCCTGCATGCGTTTGGTCAGCCGCATGCCGCCGAAGAGCCCACCGCCGCCGATGGTGAGGTCGAGCAGGCCGGCAATGCGGCGCATCGTCAGCGAACGGGCGAACTCCTCCAGCTCATCGAGCTTGCCGGCGAGATAACAACCGCCCACCAGCGCGCCAATCGACGTGCCTGCAATCATGCCGATCTTCACGCCAGCCTCGTCCAGTGCCCGCAGGACGCCGATATGGGCCCAGCCGCGAGCTGCGCCGCCGCCAAGGGCGAGCGCTATCCGGTGTTTGTCGACGATCTGGGTGACGGGCGGCTCATTGCCGGTGGCTTCGGGATTTCCAGCCGCAAGTTGATTGTGACGATTTCCCCATCCCAACATGACCGCACTCCCTGCCAGTTCCTCAGGCTCCCCTCAAATCCCTGGAGCCCGCTATATTGGTAGCAAATTGGTGCGGCCGATGGAAGGTGGCCGTTTATGTGTCCGAATAGGTTGTGGCCGGATCGAAATGGCGGGTGTCGTCGGTGATCTTCGTGACCGCATCGCCGTTGGAGAGCTCGACGGTACGATAAAAACAGGAGCGGCGGCCGGTATGGCAGGTCGCGTCATGGCCGGCGACGGAGACCTTCAGCCACACGGCGTCCTGATCGCAATCGGTGCGGAATTCCTTCACCGTCTGCAGATTGCCTGACGTTTCGCCCTTCTTCCAGATTTTGTCGCGCGAACGGCTGTAATAGTGGGCGATGCCGGTCTCCAGCGTCAGCGACAGAGCTTCCGCATTCATATGGGCGACCATCAGCAACTCGCCGTCACGGGCATCGGTGACCACGGCGGTGACGAGGCCGTGAGCATCGAATTTCGGCGAAAAAAGACCTGCGTTTTCGAGCACTTCCTTGTCCGCAGGTGCGGACGGAAACGAAATGGACATGGCTACCCCGGGAGAAAAGCGGAAGGTTTCAGAGCGGCGGAGGCAATGGAATCAGTCCGCCACTCCAAAATTTGTCTGGGCATCGGGTTTCTCGGAAACCCGCGCTACACTTTTCGGTCCAGCGCTTAGCGGTTCCGCACCATGGTCATGAAGCGCACCTGTTCGGCCGGATCGTTCTTGAACGTGCCGGTGAAGCTGGTGGTCAGCGTCGTCGACCCCTGCTTGTTTACGCCGCGCATGGACATGCACATATGTTCGGCGTCGATCATGACGGCCACGCCGCGCGGTTTCAGGGTTTCCTCGATCGATCTGGCGATCTGCGCGGTCATGTTTTCCTGCGTCTGCAGGCGGCGGCCGAAGATTTCGACGACGCGGGCGATCTTCGACAGGCCGAGCACGCGGCCGGCCGGAAGATAGGCGACATGGGCCTTGCCGACGATCGGCACCATATGGTGTTCGCAATGGGAGAAGAAGGGGATGTCGCGCACCAGCACAACATCGTCATAACCGCCGACTTCCTCGAAGGTCGTGCCGAGCACGTCCTGAACGTTCAGCTCATAACCGGCAAAAAGCTCGCGATAGGCCTTGGCGACGCGCTTCGGCGTATCCAGAAGTCCTTCGCGGGCGGGATTTTCTCCTGCCCAGCGCAGAAGAACGCGCACTGCTTCTTCCGCTTCGGCCTGGCTTGGGCGAGCTTCTGCCACGTCGGGTTTTGCGCCAGCGCCGGGGAAATTCTTCACGATCGCATCCATTCCGTCTCTCCCGATGCGGGTAAAGGCCGCACCTGAATTCGTTTTTCATCGCGAACTCATGTTCGCAGTTGCTGCTATCTGGTTGTTTTACAGCATTTTGGCAAGACCGATGCTGTTATTTCGGTATCGGAGCCGTTAATTTCATCACGGCTTGATGTCCAGAAAGCTCGTTAGCATATAATGAGAATGGAGGGCAGGAAAGCTTCACTGCGACAAACGCTGTGTTTGAAAAATTTGACCTGTCCTGTTTTTGGGCAATCTCGAGCGCGCCGGGCACCGACGATGGACGATATCTATAATAATCGCATTCTGGACTTTGCCGGGAATATTCCGCTCATCGGCGTTCTTGAGGATGCCGACGCCAGCGCCGAGAAACACTCCCGGCTGTGCGGCTCTAAGCTCAAGGTCTATCTGAAGGTCGAAGGCGGCATCGTGACGGCGTTTTCGCATGAGGTTCGCGCCTGCGCGCTCGGCCAGGCCTCCGCCTCCATCATGGCGCACCACATCATCGGGGCTTCCAGCGGCGAAATCCGGCAGGCGCGGGAAGACATGCTCGCCATGCTGAAACAGGACGGTGAGGGGCCGGCGGGCCGTTTCGAAGACATGCGGGTGCTTCAGCCCGTCCGCGATTTCAAGGCGCGCCACGCCTCCACCATGCTGACCTTCGAAGCGGTGGTCGATGCGCTCGACCAGATCGAGGGGCGGCCGGCTCTCAACGCCGCGGGTTAGGCGATGTGCGGCGAACCGGGCTGCCGGCACAAGCAGACGGCGGAAAAAGCGGGCCGATCCCGCAACTGGACGGGCAGCTTTGCCAAAACGCCGGGGCGGCTTCTGGGCGTCGGTTTCATCCGGCTTTATCAGCTGACGCTATCCGGCTTCATCGGGAATTCCTGCCGTCACATCCCCACCTGTTCCGAATATGGCTATGAAGCCATTGCCCGACACGGGCTGTGGGCCGGCGGGTGGATGACGCTATTTCGCGTCGCGCGCTGCGGGCCGGGCGGCACCAGCGGGCTGGACCCGGTGCCGGAAGCGCTCGATGGCGGCAGGCGCTGGTGGATGCCCTGGCGTTACTGGAGCCTGCATCGATGAATGACTATGTGGCCCTGCTGCACAGCATCGTGCTCGGCGTGGGCAAGCGGCTCGTCATGGCCGATCTCAGGGCCTTGGGGGAAGAGCTGGGATTTGCCGAATGCAGAACGCTGGTCGCGACTGGAAATCTGGTTTTTCGCGCCGGGGCGGCACCTGTTCGTGAGATTGAGGACAGGCTGGAGCGCGCCTTCGAAGACCGCTTCGGCAAACATGTCGATATTCTCGTTCGTTCGGGCGGCGACTGGCTGAAATTGGCAGCGGACAATCCCTTCGCCCAAGGCAATCCGCCGGATGTCTGCGTTCGGGTGATGCGGGCGCCGCTGGACAACGGCGTCCTCGAATTGCTGGAGAAATACCGTGAAAGGGAAAAGATCGCTCTTGCCGGCGGCGATCTATGGATCGATTTTTGCGGCAAGCCGAGCGAGAGCAGGCTGCTGTCCGTGCTGACCACCAAAAGGCTCGGTATCGGCACGACCCGCAACGCCAATACGGTCAATGGTCTCGCGCAAATGCTTCGCTAAGCTATCCTTCGCCTTTGACTGCAATGGCAAAAGCCTTTATCAGCCTGCCTGTCCGCTCGTCGCGGGCAAATCATTATTCCAACACCACCCGCATTCGTTGGCGGGACTGGACAGGAGATTAGACAATGTCTGAAGCTGTTTCCCTTACATTTCCCGATGGATCCGTGCGCAGCTACCCCGCCGGTACGACCGGCCGCGAGGTCGCCGAATCCATTTCCAAATCGCTTGCCAAGAAGGCTGTCGCCATTGCGCTTGACGGTACCGTGCGCGATTTGTCCGAGACCATCACCGATGGGAAAATCGAGATCGTCACGCGTGAAGACGGCCGTGCGCTGGAACTCATCCGCCACGATGCCGCCCACGTCATGGCCGAAGCCGTGCAGGAGCTCTGGCCCGGTACGCAGGTGACGATCGGCCCTGTCATCGAGAACGGCTTCTATTACGACTTCGCCAAGAACGAACCCTTCACGCCGGAAGATCTGCCGAAGATCGAAAAGCGCATGAAGGAAATCATTCTGCGCAACAAGCCGTTTACACGGGAGGTCTGGTCGCGCGAGAAGGCCAAGGAAGTGTTCGCCGCCAAGGGCGAGAACTACAAGGTCGAGCTGGTCGACGCCATTCCGGAAGGTCAGGACCTGAAGATCTATTATCAGGGTGACTGGTTCGATCTCTGCCGTGGTCCGCATATGGCGTCCACGGGGCAGATCGGCACGGCCTTCAAGCTGATGAAGGTGGCCGGGGCCTATTGGCGCGGTGACAGCAACAATGCGATGCTGTCGCGCATCTACGGCACCGCCTGGGCGACGCAGGAAGAGCTGGACAATTATCTCCACGTGCTGGCGGAAGCCGAAAAGCGCGACCACCGCCGCCTCGGCCGCGAAATGGACCTGTTCCATTTCCAGGAAGAAGGCCCGGGCGTCGTGTTCTGGCACGGCAAGGGCTGGCGCATGTTCCAGACGCTGACGGCCTATATGCGCCGCCGGCTCGCCAATACCTATCAGGAAGTCAACGCGCCGCAGGTGCTGGACAAATCGCTGTGGGAAACCTCCGGTCACTGGGGCTGGTATCAGGAAAACATGTTCGCGGTGAAATCCGCCCATGCCTTCACCCATCCCGATGACGAGGAAGCCGATCAGCGCGTCTTCGCCTTGAAGCCGATGAACTGCCCGGGTCACGTACAGATCTTCAAGCATGGCTTGAAGTCTTACCGTGAAATGCCCGTCCGCCTTGCGGAATTCGGCACCGTGCATCGTTATGAGGCTTCGGGCGCTCTGCACGGCCTGATGCGCGTTCGCGGCTTCACGCAGGACGATGCGCATGTCTTCTGCACGGAAGAGCAGATGGCGGCGGAATGCCTGCGCATCAACGACCTCATCCTGTCCGTCTACGAGGATTTCGGTTTCAGCGAAGTCGTCGTCAAGCTCTCCACGCGTCCGGAAAAGCGCGTCGGTTCCGACGATCTGTGGGATCGCGCCGAAAGCGTGATGATGGATGTTCTGAAGACCATCGAGGAACAGTCCGAAGGCCGCATCAAGACCGGCATCCTGCCGGGCGAGGGCGCGTTCTACGGGCCGAAGTTCGAATATACGCTGAAGGACGCCATCGGCCGTGAATGGCAATGCGGCACGACGCAGGTGGACTTCAACCTGCCGGAACGTTTTGGTGCCTTCTATATCGACCATAACTCGGAGAAGACCCAGCCGGTGATGATCCACCGCGCCATCTGCGGCTCGATGGAGCGTTTCCTCGGCATTCTCATCGAGAACTTCGCCGGCCATATGCCGCTGTGGTTTGCGCCGCTTCAGGTCGTGGTTGCGACGATTACCTCGGACGCGGATGATTACGGCCGCGAAGTCGCCGAAGCGCTGCGCGAAGCGGGCATGGCGGTCGAGACCGACTTCCGCAACGAGAAAATCAACTACAAGATCCGCGAGCATTCGGTGACCAAGGTTCCGGTCATCATCGTCTGCGGACGGAAAGAGGCGGAAGAGCGCACCGTCAACATCCGCCGTCTCGGTTCGCAGAACCAGACGCCGATGTCGCTGGAAGATGCGATTACGAGCCTCGTGGACGAGGCGACGCCGCCGGATGTGAAGCGCAAGCTTGCGGCGAAAAAGCAGGTTGCCTGATAGCAGTTACGGCCCCTTCGGGGGCCGTTTTGTTTTTGGGGATGTGCGGGTAATTTCACTGGCAAAGGCGACGCATTCACCTCCGTCACCCCGGACTGGATCCGGGGTCCAGCGCGATCAAGTCCTTGATCGCGAAAGACTCTCTTCACGACGCAGACGCGTCGTGGCTGGATGCCGGATCAAGTCCGGCATGACGTATGAGATGTAGGTGACGCCTACTCGAAGTCCCCGGTCATATCTTCCGGCGCCTGATCCTTCATCAGCACTTCCACGTCCGAATCCCGGCCGGAGGTCACTTTGAAGTTGCGCTGGTAGACCTTGTCCTTGTTGCGGGCGATGGCGGTATATTCGCCTTCCGCCAGCACCATGGTCGAAAAGGCGCTGACGCTTTCGTTCACCACATCGCCGCCGCCGTTGAGCACCGACCAGGCCGTATCGGCAATGGCCTCGCCGCCCTCTTCGGAAACGAGCTTGAGGGTGATCTGGGCAGCCTGGTGCTGGAGCGTCGCTTCCGTCAGCTTGCCGGCTTCCACCTGGATGTCGGCGCGCACCACCGCGTTGACGTTGCCATATTCGGAAACCACGTGATAGGTGCCGGCATTCAGGCGCACGATGGTGTTGGGCTTGATATCGGCCATGACGAGGCCGCGCTCGCCATCGGGGCGGGCGTCTGACGAATAGACGGAAAATTTGAGCTGGTTGCCGGAAATCTGCTTGTCGGAGCCCGCAACCGCATTCAGCACGAAGCCGCCAGCATCGAGAATCAGCACCTGTTTCTGCACATTGCCGGAGGTCGGGACATTGAGTTTCTTGGTAACGCCCGCGCGGCCGAAGGCGACGTTGACGAAATATTCGCCCGGCACCAGATGGAATTCCGCCGAGCCGCCTTCCGAACTTGCCAGCATCGGCAACTTGCCGTCCGCGCCGGGAATGGGGCTGAAGACGCGCCAGGACAGGCCTTCCTTCACCGCTTCGCCTTCGCTGGTCAGCTTGGCTTCCATGTTGATATCGCGGGCGGTGCTTTCCGGGGCGTTGGGTGCGGAAGGGGCGGTGAAAGCGTTCAGCTTCGGCATTTTCGGCGTGCCGCCGAGCTGCTTGAAGTCTTTGAAGGCGTCCTGTGAAAAAGCGGCTTGCGATAAAAGACCAAGCACGGCACATGCAATGGTCAGACGTGCCGCGATTTTGATTGCCGACATTTTCGATACCGATTGACTTCTTGATTTTCCCGGATCACTTCAAAACCAATGCCGTGGCTATTTCAAGGCCCATGTTTTTGCGATGACAGCAGAATGGAAGATTTTTGATCATGACAAATGATATCAAGCTCCTCGATTATCTCAAGGTTCGCCGTTCCACACCGGCCTTGCAACTTGCCGAGCCGGGGCCTTCGAAGGGGCAAATCGAGGACATCCTGCGCCTTGCCGTGCGTGTGCCTGACCATGGCAAGCTCGCCCCCTGGCGCTTCGTCGTCTATCGCGGCGAGGAGCGTGTGCGTCTCGGTGAGACTGCGCTGAGAATCGCGCTTGAAAAGAACCCGGAACTGGACCTGCAGCAGCAGGAAGCAGAACGCACCCGTTTCACCCGCGCGCCCGTCGTTATCGCCGTCATCAGCACCGCAAAGCCGCATTTCAAGATTCCGGAATGGGAACAGGTCATGTCCGCCGGTGCTGTGTGCCTCAACCTCATCTTCGCCGCCAATGCCAGCGGTTTTGCAGCGAACTGGCTGACGGAATGGCTTGCTTTCGATTCCGCATTTCTCGCGGAAATCGAGGTCGGCGCGGAAGAGAAGGTGGCCGGGTTCATTCATATCGGCTCGACGACATTCCCGCCGGTGGAGCGGCCGCGGCCGGAGCTTGCCGATGTCGTCACTTGGGTCGGGGACGTTTGATGTTCTACACCACGGACACCAACCAGCATGGCCTGCCGCATGATCCGTTCAAGGCCATCGTCGCACCGCGTCCGATCGGCTGGATCGGCTCGAAGGGCAGGGATGGTTCCCTCAACCTCTCGCCCTATTCCTTCTTCAATGCGATTTCGGACCGGCCAAAGCTTGTGATGTTTTCCTCCAGCGGCAGGAAGGACAGCCTGCGCAATGTTGAGGAAACCGGCGTCTTCACCGCCAATCTCGTCAGCCGCCATCTGGTGGAGCGGATGAATGCGTCTTCGGCACCCGTCGGCTATGATGTCGACGAGTTCGCCCTTGCCGGCCTCACCGCCGTTGACGGGCGGGTGGTGGATGCGCCTTTCGTGGGCGAGGCGCTGGCGGTTCTGGAGTGCCGCGTGACCCAGATACAGCAGCTTAAGGACGTGGATGGCCAGCCGGCGGATTCGTGGATGGTGATCGGACAGGTCATGGCGATCCATATCGATGAAACGATCATTCGCGACGGGCGCATCGATATGGGGCTGTCGCGACCCGTGGCGCGCATGGGCTATATGGATTACTGCGATGGCGGCAGCGATGTATTCCAGCTGCAGCGCCCCTCTACTGCGCCGTCAATATAGTCCTTGTTCGGCGGCGGTTAATTTTTATGGTGAACCAAACGTAAACCATTTGCGCCTAGAGTTTTATACATGGTGGCGGCGATGATGCCGCCATCCATTGTTGCGAATGTTTTCGAGGCTCAGGTGATCGTACAGGCATTTCTTCGCTGGTCTGAAAAGGCTGGATCGACCGAGCGGGCGAAAGCTGCCAATGCTCTCGGCCGTGCCTATCTTCAGTCCGACATGGCGCGCGAGAACCGCGATGCCGCCTATATGGCGATGACCTATCTGCTCGACGATCCTTCGCCGCGTGTGCGGCTGGCGCTTGCCGAAGCGCTGGCGGATGCCCATGACGCACCGCGCGCCATTCTCGTCTCACTCGCCGAAGACCAGCCGGAAATTGCCTGCACCGTCATTGCACGTTCACCGGTTCTCGGCGAGGCCGATCTGGTCGATCTCGCCGGGCGTGGAGAAAGCCTGACGCGCGCGCTCATCGCCGCAAGGCCGGGACTGCCGCGCGGTGTCTGCGCAGCGCTTGCCGAAGTCGGCGATCTGCCGGAAACCATCATCCTGCTCGAAAACGACGATGCCTTCATCACGCCGTTTTCGCTCAGGCGCATCGCCGAGCGCCATGGCTCGGACGCCGATATTCGCGACCTCCTGCTCCGCCGCGAGGCGCTGCCCGCCGATGCACGTCACCTGTTGATGGGCCGCATCAGCGAAGCTCTCGCGGGCTCCGCGTTGGTTCACGCAATGATCGCACGCAACCGCGCCGACAGTCTTTTCCGCGAGGCGGAAGATTCCGCCACCATCCTTATCGCCGCCAGTGTCTCCTCGCCGGAGCTGCCGGCGCTGGTGGAGCATCTGCGCCAGCGGCTGGAACTGACGCCGGCGCTGCTCATCCATGCCGTCTGTTCGGGCCGGCTGGAATTTTTCACGGCGACCATGGTCAATCTCTCCGGTCTCGATGACCGCAAGGTGCGCGCCATTCTGGCGACCGGACGGCCGCATGCCTTGAAGGCGCTGTTCCAGTCGGTCGGTCTTTTCGGCGATGTTGTCGATGTCTTCATGGAGGCGACGCTGATGTGGCGCCGTGCCGCCCGCTCGCAGCTCTCTGATGTGGCGGCCTCCGTCTCGGCGGAACTGCTGGCGCATTTCCGTGACGTCAACGGTTCCGAAACGCTGTTCGAACTGCTGCATGCCGTGCGCAAGCTCGCCATCGCCGAAGAGCGGCAGAAGGCGCGGTATTATGCGGAAGCGCTGACGGTGGAGGCGGCGTGAGGTCCGGGTATTTCGCGGGTGCATCCTCTCACCCTCATTCCTGTGACAAGCACAGGAATGAGGGAAGTGGGGGCTTTGCTGTTAGAGGAAATCTCTACCTCGCATCGGCAAAGTAAACCGCCGCCGCTTTTTCCCAATCGCCTCACTTATCGAACCGCTTGGCGATCCACGAATAGCTGTTTTCAACCATCCTCACCGGTGTGCCCAAAAGATGCTTTATGCCTTCGGTGGAAGGCAGGATACGGCTGACGCGGCTGATTGCCTGTTTGGTGAGGCTTTCCTCTTCCTTCGGCGTAACAGCCACCGTTGCCTGCGGTGCAGTGGCCGGCGCCGAGGCGGGAGGTTGCGTGCCGGCCGTCTGCGGAGCCTGTTCGCCCGGTGTCTGGCACACGGCCACCACCACGGGGTAAGGCGCGTTAGCGTAACGCTCCAGCTCCTTTTCCGACACGGCGTCGCACAGTTCGATGCTCGTCCAGCGCTGCTGGGAGGTGGCGAGGTAATGGCAATCGGTGGCGCTGTCGTCGCAGCCAAGGAAGGTCATGAGAACGAGGGCTGTTTTCATGGTGTGTGTTGCCTCTGTCGGGAATTATGCTCTAGAAACTCATCTATCCCGATTGCAGTGACATTACGACGAAATACGCATTTTATAGAGAAGGCAGGCATCGCATTGGCCACCGAAATCAAGCTTGAAACACCCCGGCAGGATGCGGTTCTGCGCCTCATCGACCTTTCCAACGCCTATATGGCCTCGCTTTACCCGGCCGAGAGCAATCATCTGGTCGATATCGGCGCGCTCGAGCAGGACAATGTCTCGTTTTTCGTGGCCCGGCACGATGGCCGCGTGGTCGGCTGCGGCGCGCTGGTGGAGGCGGGAGACGGCACGGCGGAGGTGAAGCGCATGTTCGTCGATCCCGATGCACGGGGATTGCGGATCGGCAAGCTGATCATGGACACGCTTGTCGCGCGCGGCGCCGAGCTTGGCCTTTCCGCCATCCGCCTCGAAACCGGCATCAGCCAGCCGGAGGCGATCGGTCTTTACCGCAAGGCGGGGTTTGTGGAGATCGAGGCCTTTGCGCCCTACAGGCCGGATCCGCTCAGCCTGTTCATGGAGAAGGTGCTTTAGGCCTACGGCGCGAGATTGCCGTATCCTGCACGTCATCCCTCGGCCCTGTGCCGAGGATCCAATCACGTATCGTAGAATCAATCGGTGGCAGATGCTCGGGACAGGCCCGAGCATGACGGATGCGCCGTTTAAGGACTATCTATAGGCACCAGCGTCGAGGCGTGTGCCCGTAGGCTTCACCGATCAAAACGCCGCTTTCCGAAACGCCGTCGTTTCCTCGCTATTGTCTTCGAGCGCGGCAACCTCATCAACGGCGTTTTCCTGCGTGGGCGGTGGGGGCGGAACCTCGGCGCTGGCGGCGGCGGAGATTTCCACCTCACGCACCCATTCGCGCCAGATCGCGACCAGGAGCGCCATCAGCACCGGGCCGATGAAGAGGCCGAGGAAGCCCATGGTCTTGACGCCGCCGACGAGGCCGAAAAAGGTGGGCAGGAAGGGCAGCTTGATCGGCCCGCCGACGAGTTTCGGACGGATGGTCTTGTCGACGATGAAGAGTTCCACCGAACCCCAGACGAACAGCGCCAGCCCGTGGGCGGGCGAGCCGCTGGCGACCAGATAGATCGACACCAGCGTAAAGGAGAGCGGCGCACCGCCCGGAATGAGCGCCATGACGCCGGTGAGCACGCCGAGCGTGACGGGCGAGGGCACGCCGGCGATCCAGTAGGCGATGCCGAGGATGATGCCTTCGCCGATGGCGATCAGCGTCATGCCTGTGACGGTGGAGCTGATGGTGGCGGGCACGACGCGGGAAATGCGTTCCCACCGCGTCGGCAGGATGCGTTCGCCCACCAGATCGACCTGCCGGGTGAAGCCCGCGCCGTTACGGTAGACGAAGAACAGCGCGATCAGCATGAACAGCAGGGTCAGCACAAGGTGGAACGCGCCGTTGCCGGCGGCAAGGATCGCCCGGTAGATATTGCCGATATTGGCACCGCTGACGAGCTGGATGAGTTCGCCGATGGCGCCCGGCGTGCCGATATATTTCACCCATTGTTCGCCGAGCCAGGGGCCGACGGCGGGAAGGGCGGCGATCCAGTCCGGCACGGGGGCGCCGGTCTTGTTAACATGCACCGCCCAGCCGAACCATTCGCGGATTTCGCTTGCCGTATAGGAGGCGGCGATGAAAATCGGCACCACGAGGAAGGCGAGGATGAGGATGATGGCGATGGTGGCGCCGAGCGTGGTGTTGCCGCCCACCTGCCGCAGAAGCCGGGTATAAACTGGCCAGCTGGCGAAACCGATGACGAGAGCGGCGAGAACGGGGACGAGAAAGCCATGGAAGAAATAAATGCCGGCAAGGGCGACGAGAACGAGAAGCCAGCGCGCAGCCGAGATGGGCGGGATCAGGGCGATCCGCGTCGGGCTGGCGGGACCAAGCCATCTTGGTTCGCCACTGGGCTTACGGCTGTCAATGTTACTCACGGCAGGCTCTTTCTCGCATTCTCCCCGAAGGGTGCATTCACTCTGTCACACCGATACATATAAGTGCAATATAATCGGATCACATTACCGTTGTGTGTTTATTGCTGAACCTATTGAACGATTTTGGTAAAAATAGAACATCGGTCTTGGCGCGCGCATCGAAATATGAGAATTGAACTCCGTTTTTCTTGCGGCGTAAGGTTGCCGCGCCCGATCTCCAGGTCATGCCATGCTCCGCCGTTTCTTCGCCTATTATCGCCCCTATCGCGGTCTGTTCATTCTCGATTTTTCCTGCGCGGTGTTGTCGGGCGTGCTCGAACTCGGTTTTCCGATGGCGGTGAAGGCCTTTGTGGATGTGCTGCTGCCGGGCGGTGAATGGGCCATCATCCTTGCCGCCTCCGTGGGGCTGCTGGTCATCTATGTGCTGAATACCGGGCTGATGGCGACGGTCACCTATTGGGGACACATGCTCGGCATCAATATCGAGACCGACATGCGGCGTCTGGCCTTCGACCATCTGCAGAAGCTCTCCTTCCGTTATTTCGACAACCAGAAGACCGGCCATCTGGTCGGGCGGCTGACCAAGGATCTGGAAGAGATCGGCGAGGTGGCCCACCACGGCCCCGAAGACCTGTTCATCGCCATCATGACCTTCATCGGCGCTTTCCTTTTGATGCTTTCGGTCAATGTGCCGCTGGCGCTCATCACCGCCGCCGTCGTGCCCGTTACCGCCTGGGTGACCAGCCGTTACGGCGGCCGCATGACGCAGAATTTTCGCGCGCTTTATGGCCGGGTAGGGGATTTCAACGCCCGTATCGAGGAAAATGTCGGCGGCATGCGGGTGGTGCAGGCCTTCGCCAATGAGGATCACGAGCGGGCGCTGTTCGAGAAGGACAATCAGAAATACCGCCGCACCAAGCTCGATGCCTACAAGATCATGGCGGCCAGCACCTCGCTCAGCTATATGAGCATGCGCCTGACGCAGATGATCGTGATGATCTGCGGCGCCTGGTTCGTGCTGACGGGCAGCCTGACGGAAGGCGGCTTTGTCGGCTTCCTGCTGCTGGTGGGCGTGTTTTTCCGGCCGGTGGAAAAGATCAATTCCGTCATCGAGACCTATCCGAAGGGCATTGCCGGTTTCCGCCGCTTCACCGAGCTTTTGGACACCGCGCCTGATATCGTCGATGCGCCGGATGCGGTGGAAGCGCCGTTGCTGCGCGGCAATATCGAATATCGCCATGTCGGCTTCGGTTATGCCGAGGGCAAGACGGTTCTTACCAATATCGATCTGAAGATCAGCGCCGGCGAGACGGTGGCCTTTGTCGGTCCTTCGGGGGCGGGCAAGACGACGCTCTGCTCGCTTTTGCCGCGTTTTTACGATGTCACCAGCGGCGCGATCACCATTGACGGCATCGATATCCGCAAGATGAAGCTTGCTTCGCTGCGCAACCAGATCGGCATCGTGCAGCAGGATGTCTTCCTGTTCGGCGGCACGATCCGCGAGAATATCGAATATGGCCGGCTCGGCGCTTCGGATGCGGATATCATGGATGCGGCGCGGCGCGCCCGTCTCGACGGCGTCATCGAGGCCATGCCGCTCGGGCTCGACACCGTCATCGGTGAGCGCGGCGTCAAGCTTTCCGGCGGCCAGAAACAGCGTCTCGCCATTGCCCGCATGTTCTTGAAGAACCCGCCGATCCTCATTCTCGATGAGGCGACCTCCGCGCTCGACACGGAAACCGAACGCGCCATCCAGCAATCGCTGACGGAGCTTGCCAAAGGCCGCACCACGCTCGTCATCGCCCACCGGCTGGCGACGATCCGTGACGCCTCGCGCATCGTGGTGGTGGACCAGACCGGCATTGCCGAAACCGGCGCCCATGCCGAGTTGCTGGCCGCCAAGGGCCATTACAGCCGGTTGCATGAGGCGCAATTCAGCGGGCACCTTGCGGGCCTTAGTTGATAAGCGGCGCGTTGGGGCCGCAATCTATCCGCTGTTTTCCGCTGCCTGTTCCTCCACGATGCCGGGGTTGGGCTCCGGCTTGCCGGGATGGCTGGTGACGAGATAACCCATGGCGACCGCGGCGGCGACAATGAACAGCAGCACGATGCCGCTGATCGTCATCAGCCAGTCGCGCGGCTTTCTGTGCGCCATGATATATTTCGGCCATCGGCTCGGATGGTTCACCAGGCTGAATTTGTGGCCCTGTTGCATGAGCTTTCCCGCAATAGGTTGCTTCCTGAAAGATCAACGCAGGCGGGTGTGCGGCCGTTCCGAAATCGACGGGGGCAGGGCGATGACAAGGCCGTGAGGCGCTCGAGATGACAGCGCCTCCGCATTCGCCGCCGCCCTTTTTCCCCGACCTCCATCATCCCGGCCTTAGACGTAATCCAACCGGCGCACGGCGGGAGGGAGAGGAGGGCCAGCCATAAGCGCGTGATCGTCTGCCGGTTCGTGCCCGAACCGGACGCGCGTCTGCGTCATCGCACCCTGATATCCGGCCGTAAAACTCCCCTTGCCAGTCGCTGCTGCTTATGCGAATGATTTGCAATTGCACCAATTCAATCTCCCATTTGAAAGCGCAGAAAATGGATAAGCCAGTCTTTGGATGGCGACGGAACGGCGACGATCTCTCGTTGTCCGACGTTCACAGCTCGATCCGCGTCAAACCGAATGCCGGCACGTTTCGCCGGGCGATGGCCTTTTTCGGCCCCGGCTATCTCGTTGCGGTCGGTTACATGGATCCCGGAAACTGGGCGACGTCGCTCGCCGGCGGCTCCAGATTCGGCTACACGCTGCTCACCGTCGCGCTGGTCTCGAACATCATGGCGATCGTGCTGCAATCGCTCTGCGCCCGTCTCGCGATCGCGTCCGGCCGCGATCTCGCACAGGCCTGTCGCGATGCCTATCCGAAGCCGGTGGCGATGGTGCTGTGGCTGCTGGCCGAAATCGCCATCATCGCCACCGATATCGCCGAGGTGATCGGCACGGCCATCGGCCTCAACCTCATTTTCGGCATTCCGCTGGAACTCGGCGTCCTCATCACCGCGCTCGATGTACTCCTGATCCTTTATCTGCAAAAGCTCGGCTTCCGCTGGGTGGAGGCGCTGGTCATCACACTGCTTGGCGTCATCGCCGTGTGTTTCGCCATTCAGGTGGCGCTCGCCGACCCTGACTGGGGGCAAGTGATCCTTGGTTTTGCGCCGACGACCGAGATCGTCACCAATCCTGACATGCTCTATCTGGCGCTCGGTATTCTCGGCGCGACCGTCATGCCGCATAATCTCTATCTGCATTCGGGCATCGTGCAGACCCGTGAAATCGGCGAGACGATTGCCGAAAAACGGGAGGCGCTGAAATTCGCGACCCTCGATTCCACCATCGCGCTGATGTTCGCGCTCCTCATCAACGCCTCGATCCTCATTCTGGCGGCGGCGACCTTCTACAAGGCGGGACAGACCAATGTCGCCGAACTCGGCGAGGCCCATAATCTGCTGGCGCCTCTGCTTGGCCTTGCGATTGCGCCGACGCTGTTCGGCGTGGCACTGTTGTGCTGCGGCATCAATTCCACCGTCACGGCAACGCTTGCCGGCCAGATCGTGATGGAGGGTTTCCTAAAAATGCGGCTCGCGCCCTGGCTGCGCCGCCTCATCACCCGCGCCATCGCCATCATCCCCGCCGCCGGCGTGACCATTCTTTATGGCGATAGCGGCACGGGCGAACTACTGATCTTGACACAGGTGGTCTTAAGCCTGCAACTCTCCTTCGCCGTCTTCCCGCTCGTGATGTTTACCGCCGACAAGACCAAGATGGGCGAGCTGCGCTCACCACTCTGGCTCTCAGGCTTCGCATGGCTGATCGCGGTGGTGATTGCGGCGTTGAATGTGAAGCTGCTGATGGATTTTATCGGGTGAGGCGGGTCAGGCCGCGCCTTTACGGAGCGCGGCCGCCGTGCCCTCCGGGTCGACGGCGATGACCTTAAGATAAGCGCGGGCCGGCTGGTCCGGCTCGCTACGTCCCTGTTCCCAATCACGCAGGGTGCCAAGCGGAATATGATAACGTGCGGAAAACTCTTCCTGCGTCAGCTTCAGAGCCCGGCGGATGATCTTGATGCGCGGCATTCTGGGAGCCGAGGCAAGTTGTTCGGCGGAAAGCGGCAGATTATCAGGGTCGGCCAGCGCATTGGCCTCCGCTTCTTCGTCGGTCATGGCGTGAAGACGGGCCCAGTCTGTTTGATCGATTTCACCAGTCATTGTCGTCGGACTTCGCCGTAATTAGCCGAACGATCATCGATATCCACGGCAAATGGATCGTCAAAAACCTTGCGGGCGGTTTCAAAGCTGACGCCATGTTTGGCGAGATTGGTTAAAGCCTTTCGGTCATTCCACTCGGAATATAACATTGTGGACTACGGGTTTCCATTAGTGAAATAACTAAAATATCAAAGCAACAAGGGCTCTTTCATTTCCGAAAGAGCCCTAGGTATGCATCATTTCTTTTTATTCGGTGCTTGAGTTAATGCAGAGGCCGCAACTTTTTTTACAGCTGCGGGTGTCTTGGGGTTGCTGAGCAATTTTCCTGCCGTAGATGCAACCGACTTGGACGTACGTTCATTGGAGGCCATCTAGAAAACTCCTTGTTGATGGCTACCGAAGTTACCTCGACTTCAATTCTCTCATGCTCCATAATCACTGCGCCAACAGAGGAGGCACTTGAGTCTCTTCGCCCCGCGTGAGCTTCGGCTTTTTCGCGGTATACAAGCCGGGACTTCGTGTCCCGGCTTTTGTATTTCAAATCACAAATCCGATTCTCGTTTTGTTCCCTTTGAAAATCCAGCCCGACAAAAATGTCGGGCTGGAAATTTACGAGTTATCCACAGCTATCTCAGCTGCAACCGCTCGTCGCACCGCACGTATCGCACTTCTCGCAAGTGCCGTTCCGCACCATTGTGAAGTTCTGGCATTCCGAGCACATGTTGCCGGTATACCCTTGAGCGATCGAGCGCATGCGGCGTTCGTTTTCCACCTTCTTGGCTTCCGTCTTGGCCGATGCAGCGTCGGCGGCGGCCTTGTCGGAGAAGAGGGCGGTGGCCGTCTGCTGGGATTCCTGGGCGACGTCGTCGATCACTTCCTCGGCGATTTCTTCGGCCAGTTCCCTGGCGCGCTCTTCATAGTCCCGCTTGAAGGAGACGATTTCTGAGGTCGCGACGGAGACGGTCGGTTCCAGCTTGCGGGCGGCGGAGCCGGCAAAGGAGGTCACGTTGGCCGAAGCGCGGGCGGGGGCTGCCGTTGCCGAGCCCTTCGGCTCGGAAGACGACCGTTCGCCGCCATTGCTGGAAACCAGCGTCGGCTTGTAACCGCGGGTCCAGCCGGTGGAAACGAGGTTGGTCTTGCCTTCCTGGATACCCTTGCCGAGCGCCGTGTTGGAGAAATCCGACGTATCGACATGGGCGAGATCATGGCGGCCGAGATAGGAGACGGCGAGTTCGCGGAACACGTAGTCGAGGATCGACGTGGCGTTCTTGATCGCGTCGTTGCCCTGCACCATGCCGGCCGGTTCGAACTTGGTGAAGGTGAAGGCCTCCACATATTCTTCCAGCGGCACGCCATATTGCAGGCCGAGCGAAATGGCGATGGCGAAGTTGTTCATCATCGCACGGAAGGCCGCACCTTCCTTGTGCATGTCGATGAAGATTTCGCCGATGCGGCCATCGCCGAATTCGCCGGTGCGCAGATAGACCTTGTGACCGCCAACGGTCGCCTTCTGGGTGTAACCCTGACGGCGGTTCGGCAGCTTTTCACGCTCACGCGAGACACGCTCGATGACGCGTTCGACGATCTTTTCGGTGATCGTCACGGCCTGCTGTGCAGCCGGCTGCTGGATGAGTTCTTCGATCAGGTCTTCTTCGTCCTCGTCTTCCACCAGCGAAGCGTTGAGCGGCTGGGAAAGCTTGGAACCATCGCGGTAAAGGGCGTTTGCCTTCAGCGCCAGCTTCCAGGAGAGCATGTAGGCCGCACCGCAATCCTCAACCGTCGCATCGTTCGGCATGTTGATCGTCTTGGAGATCGCGCCGGAGATGAAGGGCTGTGCCGCCGCCATCATGCGGATATGCGATTCGACCGAGAGGTAACGCTTGCCGATCTTGCCGCAGGGGTTGGCGCAATCGAAGACCGGCAGATGCTCGGCCTTCAGGAACGGTGCGCCTTCCAGCGTCATCGCGCCGCAGACGTGAACGTTTGCCGCTTCGATGTCCTTCTTGCCGAAGCCGAGGTGCTCGAGCAGGTTGAAGCTCATGTCGGAGAGCTGCTCGTCGGAAACTTTCAGCGTTTCCTTGAGGAAGTCGGCGCCGAGCGTCCACTGGTTGAAGACGAACTTGATGTCGAAGGCGCTCTTCAGCGCGCCATTGACGGCCTCGATCTTCTCATCGGTGAAGCCCTTGGCCTTCAGCGTGGAAGGATTGATGCCGGGCGCCTGGTTGAGATTGCCATGGCCGACGGCATAGGCCTCGATCTCGGCGATCTGGCTTTCGGAATACCCAAGCGAACGCAGTGCATCCGGAACGGCGCGGTTGATGATCTTGAAGTAACCGCCGCCGGCGAGCTTCTTGAACTTCACCAGCGCGAAGTCGGGCTCGATGCCGGTCGTGTCGCAATCCATCACGAGGCCGATCGTGCCGGTCGGCGCGATAACCGTCGTCTGGGCGTTGCGGTAGCCGTGCTGTTCGCCGAGCGTCAACGCCTTGTCCCAGGCGGCGACGGCATGGGCGATCAGGTCCTGATCCGGGCAATCGCCATGGATGAGCGCGACCGGGTTGACCGACAGGCCCTCATAACCTTCAGACTGGCCAAGGGCGGCGCGGCGGTGGTTGCGGATGACGCGCAGCATGTTGTCACGGTTCGGCGCAAAGCCCGGGAAGGGGCCAAGCTCGCCGGCCATTTCAGCCGAGGTTGCATAGGACACGCCGGTCATGATGGCGGTGAGGCTACCTGCAATGGCGCGGCCTTCGGCGCTGTCATAGGGAATGCCCGAGGACATCAGGAGGCCGCCGATATTGGCGTAACCGAGGCCCAGCGTGCGGTACTCATAGGAGAGTTCGGCGATCTGGCGCGACGGGAACTGCGCCATCATGACGGACACTTCGAGCACGACGGTCCATAGGCGAACGGCATGTTCGTAATCGGCGATATCGATGCGCTTCGTCGCCTGATCCTTGAACTGCAGAAGGTTCAGCGAGGCGAGGTTGCAGGCCGTGTCGTCGAGGAACATATATTCCGAGCACGGGTTGGAGGCGCGGATCGGGCCGGCGGCTGGCGAAGTGTGCCAGTCGTTCATGGTGGTGTTGAAGTGCAGGCCCGGATCGGCAGACGCCCAGGCGGCGTGGGAAATCTTTTCCCAGAGGTCGCGGGCCTTCAGCGTCTTCATGACCTTGCCGTCCTTGCGGGCGGTGAGGTTCCAGTCACCGTCATTTTCGACAGCGCGCAGGAAGTCGTCCTTCAGCGAGACGGAGTTGTTGGAGTTCTGGCCGGATACCGTGAGGTAGGCTTCCGAATCCCAATCCGTGTCATAGGTCTTGAACTGGATGTCCTTGTAACCCTGCTCTGCGAACTGGATGACGCGCTTGACGTAATTTTCCGGCACCATGTCCTTCTTGGCAGCGCGGATTTCGCGCTTCAGGGCAGGGTTCTTGGCCGGGTCGAAGCAATCGCCATTGTCGGCCTCGCAATTGACGCAGGCCTTCATGA
The DNA here is from genome assembly GCF_041954855.1 of Agrobacterium sp. LR_9. NCBI lineage: Bacteria > Pseudomonadati > Pseudomonadota > Alphaproteobacteria > Hyphomicrobiales > Rhizobiaceae > Agrobacterium > Agrobacterium sp. LR_9. The sequence goes on along the minus strand of NZ_JAVAYA010000007.1, from coordinate 69,916 downwards.
TCGCCTTCAGATGCTTGGCGACGATCTTGGAGCCGGTCACGAGAGCGGCAACCTTCTGCTCCTCGTTCACCTTCCAGTCGATATAGGCTTCGATATCCGGATGGTCGGCATCGACAACGACCATCTTCGCCGCACGACGGGTCGTGCCGCCGGACTTGATGGCGCCTGCTGCGCGGTCGCCGATCTTGAGGAAGCTCATCAGGCCGGAAGAACGACCGCCGCCGGAAAGCTTTTCGCCTTCGCCGCGCAGATAGGAGAAGTTGGAGCCGGTGCCGGAACCATATTTGAACAGGCGCGCTTCACGCACCCACAGGTCCATGATGCCGCCTTCATTAACGAGGTCGTCTTCCACGGACTGGATGAAGCAGGCATGCGGCTGCGGATGTTCGTAAGCGGACTTGGACTTGGTCAGCTTGCCGGTGAAGGGGTCGACATAGAAGTGGCCCTGGCCGGGGCCATCGATGCCATAGGCCCAGTGCAGGCCGGTGTTGAACCATTGCGGGGAGTTAGGGGCAACGCGCTGGGTGGCGAGCATGTAGGCAAGCTCATCGCGGAAGGCCAGCGCATCTTCTTCGGACGAGAAATATTTGCCCTTCCAGCCCCAATAGGCCCAGGTGCCGGCCAGACGGTCGAAAACCTGACGCGCATCGGTCTCGGAACCGAAACGTTCGGCTTCCGGCACATCCTTCAGCGCCTTTTCATCGGGCACAGAGCGCCACAGGAAGGAAGGAACGTCGTTTTCCTCAACCTTCTTCAGGAACTTCGGCACGCCGGCCTTGCGGAAATATTTCTGCGCCAGAACGTCGGTGGCAACCTGGCTGAACTGCGCGGGAACGTCGATATCCGCCAGACGGAACACGATCGATCCATCCGGGTTCTTGATTTCACTGACGGCCTTGCGGAAGTCGATCTCCGCATAAGGCGATTGGCCGGGCTTCGTGAAGCGGCGTTCAATGCGCATGGTTTCTGTCCTCGTCCATTGGGCGCCCGGTGAAGGGCGCAAAAATCTGGTCCAGCCGTGCGATGCCTTCGCGCAGCCGGTTGTTGCCGATCTGAAAGGGATGTTCATCCTTGGATGTCATCCCTGTATCTCGTGGCTTATTCGGCTGCAAGCATGTCATGGAATACTAAATATAGTATCAACAGCTTCCTGCCGCCAGTCCCCGCGTCATGTTTTGGCGGTTCCGAAAAGGCGCGCAAAAGCCTGCGGCGAACCACCCCCTCATGGCCGGGACGCCGCTTTGGACATGCGCGCTGAAGATGGAGAGGAACCGGCCTCGTTACTTTCCGGTCCGTTGCCGCCGCAACATAATTGTCACTTTCCTCTCGCGGCACAGATTCGTCAAGCCATAGATTGAAACCCATTTTTAACCACAAGATATTGTGTGGAGTGCCTGTGGAAAACGGGGATAGGAAAAGCTCTTAGAAAAATCAGTGACTTGGCGGCAAAGTTTGAAGCTTGCGCGAGGCTGGTTTCCGCAACGGAAAGGCAAAACCCCGCATTTCCGGGGTGAGGCATAAAGGCGACACTGCGGTTTTTCCGTGTTTTTTAGCTGTCGTCAGAAAGGCGTTTCCCGACAAAAAAACCGCCCCGATGGGGCGGTTTCAAAGCGTGATTTTTCTCTGCGGGGCTGGTCAGCCGCGCGATCCCTTGGCAATCGGCTCCTGATATGTGAAGCCCATGTCCCAGGGGAAATAAATCCAGGTGTCCTGGCTGACTTCGGTAACGAAGGTGTCGATGGTCGGCACGCCCTTCGGCTTGGCGTAAACACAGGCGAAATGCGCCTTGGGCAGCATTTCGCGCACTTCGAGCGCCGTCTTGCCGGTATCGGTCAGGTCGTCCAGCACCAGCACGCCTTCGCCGCCATCCGCCGAAAGTTCCGGGGCGACACCCTTCAGCAGAACCGTTTCGCCCTGATTGACGTAATCATGGCGGGTGGCGATGCAGACCGTGTCGATCAGGCGGATATTCAGTTCGCGGGAAATGATCGCCGCCGGCACGAGGCCGCCGCGGGTGATACAGACGATCGCGCGGAACTCCCGCTCAAGGCCGGCGAGACGCCAGGCAAGCGCACGGGCATCGCGGTGAAACTGGTCCCAGGAGACGGGAAAGGCTTTATCGGGAAGGGACATGTCGTCTACCATCTGGTCAAAATTGTCGATGGCTTTGGCTAATAGCCGCAAGACCGGCAAAAAGGCAAGCTTTCCGCTTAAAGGACAGAGCTGGAGGTTGCCGTTTGTTTCTTCTCCCCGCCGGGGAGAAGGTGGCCCGAAGGGTCGGATGAGGGGGCAACGCTGCCGTAACTCACTGCCCTTGCCCCCTCATCCCGCTGTCGCGGACTTCTCCCCGGCGGGGAGAAGAAACAAGGGGCAGACGCTCGTTTTAACCGAGATGGCGGGGCTTGCGGCGCGCTGTTTACGCCGCATCCATTTTTAACGCGACAGTAGCGTCAGCGCCGTCATGGAATCGAGCAGGGTGCGGGTGACACCGCCAAACAGCAGTTCCCACCAGCGGGAATGGCCGTAAGCGCCCATGACAAGAAGGTCGATGCTGTTATCGGACAGCCGGTTTTCGATGGCCGCCTGCGGCGAGACACCGGCGATCTTTTCCTGCGAGGTCACGGTGACGTTGACGCCGTGGCGGGCGAGCGTGGCGGCCAGTTCCGCACCGGCGAGGCCGGAAGACTGCGTTTCGCTCTCGGCCTGATCCACGGAGAATATCTCGACGCTATCGGCTGCCTTGAGGAAGGGCAGGGCGTCGAAGGTGGCGCGGGTCGCCTCGCGCGAGCCGTTCCAGGCGATCAGGACGCGCTTGATCGGTTTCGCAACTGTCAGCACATGCGGCACGAGGAGAACGGGGCGACCGCTTTCATAGAGGAAACCGTCAATATCCGAGCGGCTGTCGGAAAGTGCGGAGGAGCTGCTCTGGCGGGCGACGACGAGATCGGCGCAACGGGCGCTGTCGATTGCCGATGCGGAGGCGTAACCCACCGATGTGACGAAGCTGCGCCATTCATGCGAGATGCCGTTGGCGGCCAGCGTACGCTCGAAGATGGTTCCGACGTCGGTGGTTTCCTTATGCGCCACATCCTGCAGCGCCTGCACGGTGGCGGGGTCGGGAATTTCCATCGGCGCGACGAGGGGAACGGCGGCCAGCGTTTCCATATGCAGGCCGATCACATGCGAGGAAAACTGATCGGCAAGGCTTACCACGAATTCGCCGAGCTTCTGCGTGTTCGAAACATTGTCGACCACTGCCAATATCGTCTTGTAACCCATTTCTCTCTCCTCGGTGACATGTCGTTTTCAGATCGTTCTGGTCTTTCTTCGAATCGCCAGATCGATCCAAGTCTCTGTTTTATGCATTGTCCGGGCGGAAAAGCTGTTCCGCTTTTCCTGGAATGCTCAGGGGGAGAGTGGCCGCCTTTACAGGCCGCCACCTTGATTTTGGTCAAAGCTTCCCGTCTCAAGCCTTTTCTGTCTCAAGCTTTTTCTGCCTTAGGCGGTTGCATCGCCCTTGCTGGCTGCCAGTCTTTTTTCATGGCCGATAGTCTCGATCATGGCGGCAACCGCCTCTGCTGCCGCCTTCAGGACGCCGGCGTCGCGGGCGCGCACCACGATCTCCGTCGAAAAGCGCTGCCCGTCATATTTGGGATAGGAGCCGATGCTGGTTTCGGGATGGGCTTTCTGGATGGCTGTCAGCGGCGTGCCGATATCGCCTTCGCCATAGGGCGACCGCACCGCCTGCGACATGACCTTCGCGCCGGTGCGCAGCGTCGGCATGACATTGTCCAGCATGGCCTGAAACACCTGCGGCACGCCGGCCATGACGTAAACATTGCCGATGACAAAGCCGGGGGCGACGGAAACGGGATTGGCGATGTGGGCGGCTCCTCTCGGCATACGCGCCATACGCTTGCGCGCCTCGGTGAATTCCATCTCGCGGACGCGATACATGTCACCCAGCAGGCGCAGCGCCTCGGCATCGTGCTCGCAGGGCAGGCCGAACGCCTCAGAGACCGCATCCGCGGTGATGTCGTCATGGGTCGGGCCGATGCCGCCTGATGTGAAGACATAGTCATAGCGGCCGCGCAGCGCGTTCAGCGCTTCCACGATCGCTTCCTCCTCGTCGGCGACGATGCGCACTTCCTTCAGGTCGATGCCGGACATGGTGAGGACATCCGCGAGGTGGCCGATATTCTTGTCCTTGGTGCGGCCCGAAAGCAGTTCGTCGCCAATGGCAAGCATGGCGGCGGTCACGACGGATTGGGCGGAGGAGGGATTGGACATGGTTGCACTCGTCATCTGTTTCACCCGACGTTAACGCCGCGCCAGCGCGAATGCAAAGCGGTTTTGAAGAAACGCAAAATGGGGATTGGTTGACGATGGCTCCGGGCGTTCACTCATCGTGAACAGTGCGTATGCCAATCCCCGGCTGGCGGCGGACCCATCCGTCCGCTACCTTTTTGTCATACGTTTTTTACGGGTCAAAGCCGATTATCATTGAGTTTTTAAAGAAGCTTGTCGCCGGTACGCCGGAAACAGTTCCAGCAAAGGAAACGAAGAGAATGACGAAGGTTCTGGTACTTTATTACTCCTCTTACGGCCATATCGAGAAAATGGCCTATGCCGTTGCCGAGGGCGTGAAGTCCACCGGCGCGGAAGCCGTGGTGAAGCGCGTTCCCGAACTCGTTCCGGAAGAAGTTGCAAAGTCTTCCCATTTCAAGCTGGATCAGCCGGCTCCGGTGGCGACGGTGGACGAGCTGGCGGATTACGACGCCATCATCGTCGGCGCCGGCACGCGTTTCGGCACGGTCGCCTCGCAGATGCGCAATTTCTGGGACCAGACCGGCGGTCTGTGGTTCAGCGGCAAGCTGGTCGGCAAGGTCGGTTCAGCCTTCACCTCTTCCGCCACCCAGCATGGCGGTCAGGAATCTACCATCCTCGGTTTCATCCCCACCTTCCTGCACCATGGCATGGCGGTCGTCGGTCTGCCCTATGCTTTCCAGGGCCAGATGGGCGTCGATGAAATCAAGGGCGGCTCGCCCTATGGCGCCTCCACCATCACCGATGGCGACGGCTCGCGCCAGCCTTCCGAAATCGAACTGGAAGCCGCCCGTTTCCAGGGCGCGCATGTGGCGAAACTCGCCGCCAAGCTTTCCGCCTGATTGGATCATCTGTTGAAAAAAAATGCGGCCCACAAGGCCGCATTTTTTAATACCGGAACGTCACGTCGCCGGTCGTGTCGAAGAAGAATTTTTGCCGTGGCTCAGATCGGTAGGTTGACCATGAAAAGGCAGCTTGCGACCACGAAGCCGAGCATCGAGATTTCGAGAAAACCGTTCAATCCGTCACGCATTCCGATCCTCCTCCTGTTGGGTGAAAAGAGAACGATCAGAGTTTATCGCGGTTCCATAACGAAAGAATGAAATTCAGGAAATTCCAATGTCCACTCGCCCCGTCTTCCGGCGAAGGGGATTTGGGCGCTTCAGCCGGTGACGACGAAGGCCACCACGAGGTGGCCGAGAAGGCCGATCGCCAGGCAGGAGAGGAGAAAAATGAACAGAGCCTTTTTCATGTTTCCGGAAGCTTCCATCTGTTGCGATCCATCCCACGTCTTATCCTGAAAAAGCTGACGCCGCAGGCGGCATTTTTTAGTCCACGGCCGGCAGGTGTTCCGCCGTCAGGCCTTGATATCGAGGCCGGCTTCGATTGCGGCTGCGATGAACGCCTTGCGCGCATCCTCGGGCTTCTTCCTGCCGGCATCGACGGCGGCGCAGATCAGCAGCGCCTTGTCCAGCGCATCGCCGTCTTCGATTGGCCAATCCTCGATCAGCGCCCAGGAGGCCGCCTGCGTGGTGTCAATGCTCGTATAGTCGCCCGGCGTTTCGAACGCGATCAGGACGGGTTTTTGCCAGCGCGTATTCATCGCCTATCCATTATGGTTGTTGCGCCCGGCTCTAAACCAAGCGGTCAGGATGCGCAATCCCGTTCCCGGCCCGTTTCGCGCCGTTGCGGTGCGGTCAGTCGTCGCGCCCGAACAACCATTCGCGGATGATGCGGCGGTCGATGAGTTCCAGCGAGCGGTCCGGCGCGATGCGGTAGGTTTCCACCGCCCGCGTGCTGCCGTCGATGCGGAATTCATGGGTGAAGGTACTGCCGATCGGCGATTTCGTCAGCTTGGTGCGCGGCTGGCCCCTGTAGATAATACTGCCGGGAATGGGTTCGACATAGGGCGCGGGGCCGACATAGGCGGCCGGGCCGGCCGTGGTGCATCCGGCAAGCGCCAGTGTAAGCGCGATAGCGGCCGATGATACGAGCGTTTTCATCCTGTCCTCCGAAGTGCGTCCGTGAAAACGATGTCGAGGCGCGGCGGTTCCCGGCGGGCAGGGGCCGGAGACGATTTCCCCGACTATTTGCTCTTCGGATTCTGAATGTCGCGCGCGACCCAGCGAAAGAAAAAGTAGACGAGGAGGCCGAAGATGAAAAGCGGGATGAGGTTCGCAAAACCGGACATATGATTCTCGTTTCTCCCTCCCGGTCCGGGGTCTAGCCGGAGTGAAACCGGCAAGGCAAGGGGAACGAGAACACAGTCGGTAAAATATCCGTGTGCCTGCAAAGGAGAATTCGAGGAGCGTGGGGAGGGGCGGGAGAGATCTGGCGCACTGCCAGTGATGCCAGATCTCTCCGTCTCCCGCCAGTTTCAGGGTACGGGGGACTGGCGCTAATATGACGGACAACTGCCGATAGACATAGGCCGAGAAATTACCTCGAATAAATCGCTGCTTTGGTCGATCCCGGTGAAGGCCGGCCTGCCGCGGGCCTTCAGGGGCTTTTTGCGGCGATATAATTAGCCAGAGAATTACTTCTCGAGACGGAGCAGCCAAAGGCCGCATTCCCGAATTCCCGGTGTAACTCGTTGAAACGGAAGAGGATGCCTTTCCACCGTTATGCTGCCGGCTATACAGTAAAGGGAACTTTTTGCGCATTTCATCGTTCAAACAGGCAGGACACATGCCAATAGTGGAGGGTTACACATGCTCGGCACCATCCTCGTCATCCTGCTCATTCTTTTCCTGATCGGCGCACTGCCAAGCTGGGGTTACCATAATTATGGTTATGGCCCGTCAGGCGGTCTCGGACTGGTTCTGGTCATCGTCCTGATCCTCGTTCTGCTTGGGCGGATCTGACCGGCTGGTACAGGAAATGCAGCATTGCCCGCAACGGCGCAAACGTGCCGGATGCGGGCTTTGTTTCTTCTGAAATATAAGGCAGATACAAAAAGCTTCGGAATCTTAAGTGCTTAAGCAGCTTGCCTTAGCGGTATGCCGGTGCGATCCGAAAAAACACTACATTCGGAACGAACCCTCTTGCGCCCATAATGGATTCGTTCTAAATGCCCGCCATCGCTTGATTGATGAGCGTGTGAGGCCTCGTGGCGGAGTGGTGACGCAGAGGACTGCAAATCCTTGTACCCCGGTTCAATTCCGGGCGAGGCCTCCAAAAATTTCCACGAACGCAATGTTTTTTCGATATTTGACCCCGCTTCGCGGTCATTTGCTGTTCCGGAAATCTCCACTGTTTCGCTTTTTCCCACACATCCGGCTTAGCGCGCTTGAAAGCGTGCGCTTGGGCAATTATGAGATTATCCAAAGGCGAGGGGGAGCCCCTGCCGTTTTGAGCTTTTGGAGCCGAGGCTTCCCGACCGGCATCCGTGAAATTGAGGCGATACGATATGATGGATTTCGAAACCGCACGCGCCAATATGGTCGACAGCCAGTTGCGCACGACCGACGTGACGTCGCATTCCGTGCTGAAGGCGTTTTTGAGCGTGCCGCGCGAGGCATTCGTGCCGGCGGGCGTGCGGCAGATAGCCTATGTGGACGCGGACCTGCAGATCTGTCCCGCCCGCGATGGCCGTCCGGCCCGTTATGTCATGAAGACCTCGCCGCTGGCGAAGCTGCTGCAGCTTTCGGCCGTGTCGAAGGAGGACGTGGTGCTGGAAGTCGGCGGCGGTGCAGGTTATGCAGCCGCCATCCTTTCGCAGCTTGCCGGTTCGGTGGTTTCGCTTGAAAGCGATGAGGCGCTGGCCGCACAGGCGACCGAGACGCTCGCCTCGCTCGGATATGACAATGTCGCGGTCGTAACCGGCGACCTCGAAAAGGGCTATGCGGGCGAAGCGCCCTATGACCTCATTTTCATCAACGGCTCGGTTGAGGAAGTGCCGGCGGCACTGACCGACCAGCTGCGTGACGGCGGCCGTCTGGTTGTCGTCGTCGGATATGGCGGCGCCGCGAAGGCCACCGTCTATCGCCGCGATGGCAACAGCACATCGGCCGCCACTTTCTTCAATGCTTCCGTCAAGCCGCTGCCGGGTTTTGCCAAGGCGGCCGAATTCGTTTTCTGATCGGCAAACGATCATCTTCTTTCTGACGCCGGGGTGGAGTTTCCGCCCCGGCGTTTTTACGTTCGGTTTGCCGGCGGAGCGCTTCCTTTCGGGCCGTCCTCACAAAGCTGTGCATCATCACGAAACTTGTCGAATCAGTGATTTAGTTCCTCGCTATGCTGACCTAAACTAAGGGTGATTCGGGGTGTGCGTATTTCTGCCCCGCATGATCCTGCGACAGGGACGGCGAAATGCCCAGGCGCTTGGCCGGCCATGTTTCAGAGCATCGGTGTGACAATCGATTTCGGTTGTCGAAAACGCGATGTGAAAATTGAACAGGTCAAGGAGCGCTCATCCGGTGTCCGAGGGATGCGGCAAGGGCGTTCGAAGAGTGGAAACCGGGGATTGATATGGCTCAGCCAAGCGTAGCGCGTGAACCGTCCATGGAAGAGATTCTGGCGTCTATCCGCCGGATCATCGAAAGCAACGAGACCGGACCTGCCGGTGCGTTTTCCGGGCAGTTGCCGCCGGTCTATGACGATGAAGACGAGGCGGCGAGCGAAGCAGCCTTCGTGGCGGAGCCCATCAGCCCCCCAGCGCGCGTTCCCCCCGCCGCAAACCAGGCTTTTGGCGCACGGCCTGCGCAGGATTTTTCGCCGATTTCTGAAGGGCCCATGGCTGAACGGCAGGAAAGCGCCGCCGAGAAGACCATGTCGCTTGCAGATGTCGCTGCCCGTGTGCGTGCCGCCGCAGACCGTAACGCCGCCATGGGGCCGCAGGCTTTCGCCGCGCAGGCCCAGCGCGGCGCGGCCGAGACCGCGCCGTCGGCTGCTGCGCCGACCGTATCGCAGCCTTTGTCCGCGCCGTCTTCCGAACGCGCCGCACCGCAGCGCCCGACGGATGTTCGTCCGCTGATGGCGGCTGCGGCCGCCGCGAGCGTGAGCGAGCAGCCGGCATCCAGCGTGAACGAGCAGCCGGTATCTTTTGCCGCCGAGGATCGCGCTGCCGCTGCCGCCATCGAAAGCGCGTCTTCGGCCGAAAACCGCTTCGATCAGCTTTCGCTGCGCGGCGCCCTCGAAACGCCGCTGACAGCGGAACGTTTCGACATAGCGGTGCTGGAACCTGTCGTTGAGAAACCGGCATTCGATCTGGCCGAGCCACAGGCAAAAGACGAGGCGGGTGTTGAGGGCGGTCTGTCGCTCAATCTTCTTTCCGCCGCTGCCGGTGCGCAGATCGCCCGTTCGTTCAGCGAGCTTGCAGAGGTTTTCGACGGTGTCGAGCGGCGCTCTATCGAGGATATGGCCGCCGAAATGCTGCGCCCGATGCTGCAGGATTGGCTGGAAGACAATCTGCCGACACTCGTGGAGCGTCTGGTGCGCGAGGAAATCGAGCGCGTGGCGCGCGGTTCGCGCCGCTAAGTTCCGCTCCGGCCGCATGTGCGATTGCGGCGGATGCGACGAAACAGGGGCCGCTCCGGCATCGGGGCGGCTTTTTTGTTGAAGATGAAGGTGTTATGGGGTCATAGTCACCCGTGGGTCCGCTCAATGGTTGGCTCGCGGGCGGGTTTCTGTTGACTCTCTCCCGTCCATCCTTATTTAAAAAAATCCACACAAGAACTCTAAAATTCAGGTCAGGAAATGCTCGAAAAGACCTACGATTCCGCATCCGTCGAACCGAAGATCGCCAAAGCCTGGGACGAGGCTCACGCTTTTCGTGCCGGCGCCAACGCCAAGCCGGGCGCGGAAACCTTCACCATAGTCATCCCGCCGCCGAATGTGACCGGCTCCCTGCATATGGGCCACGCGCTCAACAACACGCTGCAGGATATTCTGGTCCGCTTCGAGCGCATGCGCGGCAAGGACGTGTTGTGGCAGCCGGGCATGGACCATGCCGGCATCGCCACGCAGATGGTCGTCGAGCGCAAGTTGATGGAGCAGCAGCTTCCGGGCCGCCGCGATATGGGCCGTGAGGCTTTCGTGGAGAAGGTCTGGGAGTGGAAGGCCGAATCCGGCGGTCTCATTTTCAACCAGCTGAAACGCCTTGGTGCCTCCTGTGACTGGTCGCGTGAGCGCTTCACCATGGATGAGGGGCTGTCGCAGGCGGTTCTCGAAGTTTTCGTCACGCTCTACAAGCAGGGCCTGATCTATAAGGACAAGCGCCTCGTCAACTGGGACCCTAAGCTGCAGACGGCGATTTCCGACATGGAAGTCGAACAGATCGAGGTGAAGGGCAACCTTTGGCACTTCCGTTATCCGCTGGAAAAGGGTGTCACCTATCAATATCCGGTCGCTTTCGACGAGGAGGGCAAGCCCACCGATTTCGAAACGCGCGATTATATCGTCGTCGCCACGACGCGGCCCGAAACCATGCTCGGCGATACCGGCGTTGCGGTGAACCCGAAGGATGAACGGTACAAGGGCATTATCGGCAAGCATGTCATCTTGCCGATCGTTGGCCGCAAGATTCCGATCGTCGCCGATGACTATGCCGACCCGACGGCCGGCACGGGCGCGGTTAAGATCACGCCTGCGCATGACTTCAACGATTTCGAAGTCGGCAAGCGCTGCGGTCTGCGCGCCATCAACATCATGAATATCGACGGCACGATCTCCATCAAGGAGAACGAGGATTTCCTCGAAGGTCTCAGCCATCCCGCGGCGCTGCATGGCGCATGGGATCGTCTGGAAGGGCAGGACCGCTTTACCGCCCGCAAGATCATCGTCGAAATCTTCGAGGAAGCCGGCCTGCTCGACAAGATCGAGCCGCACAAGCATGTCGTGCCGCATGGCGACCGTGGCGGTGTGCCGATTGAGCCGCGCCTGACCGACCAGTGGTGGGTGGACAACAAGACGCTCGCCCAGCCGGCGATTGCCTCGGTTCGCGAAGGCCGCACCAATTTCGTGCCAAAGAACTGGGAAAACACCTACTTCCAGTGGATGGAGAACATCCAGCCCTGGTGTATCTCGCGGCAATTGTGGTGGGGTCACCAGATCCCCGCATGGTATGGCCCGGACGGACAGGTCTTCGTTGAGAAGACCGAAGAAGAGGCGCTTCAGGCGGCCATCCAGCATTATATTGCCCATGAAGGACCATGGAAGGCCTGGGTCGAGGAGAAGCTTGAGAACTTCAAGCCGGGTGAAATCCTGACCCGCGACGAAGACGTGCTCGACACCTGGTTCTCGTCGGCGCTCTGGCCGTTCTCGACGCTTGGCTGGCCCGAGCAGACACCGGAACTGGCGCGCTATTATCCGACCAACGTGCTGGTGACCGGTTTCGACATCATCCCGTTCTGGGTGGTGCGGATGATGCAGATGGGTCTGCATTTCATGAAGGACGATGCCGGCAACCCGGTCGAGCCTTTCAGCACGGTCTATATCCACGCGCTGGTTCGCGACAAGAACGGCCAGAAGATGTCGAAGTCCAAGGGCAACGTCATCGATCCGCTGGAACTGATCGACGAATATGGTGCGGATGCGCTGCGTTTCACGCTTGCCATCATGGCGGCGCAGGGCCGTGACGTGAAGCTCGATCCGGCGCGTATCGCCGGTTATCGCAACTTCGGCACGAAGCTCTGGAATGCGACCCGTTTTGCCGAGATGAACGGCGTGAAGCGCGATCCGCATTTCCTTGCCGAAACCGCGTCGCTGACCATCAACCGCTGGATTCTGACCGAGCTTGCCAATACGGCGCGCGACGTGACGGCGGCGCTTGAGAACTTCCGTTTCAACGACGCCTCCGGCATTCTCTACCGTTTCGTCTGGAACCAGTTCTGCGACTGGTATCTGGAACTGCTGAAGCCTGTCTTCAGCGGCGAAGACGAAAAGGCCAAGAGGGAATCGCAGGCCTGCGCGGCCTATGTTCTGGACGAGATCTACAAGCTCCTGCATCCCTTCATGCCCTTCATGACGGAAGAGCTTTGGGCGCATACGGCGGGCGAGGGCGAGGAGCGGGATAATCTGCTTTGCCTGACCGACTGGCCGGTGCCGGAATTCCGCGACGATGCCGCGGCGGCCGAAATCAACTGGCTGATCGATCTCGTCTCCGGCATTCGCTCCGCGCGCGCCGAGATGAATGTGCCGCCGGGCGCCACCGCTTCGCTGGTGGTTGTCGGCGCCAATACCTCCACCGAAGCGCGGCTCGACCGCCACGCCGCCGCCATCCGGCGCCTGGCGCGGGCGGATGAAATCCGCGCCGCCGATGTCGCACCGAAGGGCTCCGCGCAGATCATCGTCGGCGAGGCCACGGTTTGCCTGCCGCTCGGCAAGCTCATCGATCTGGCGGCCGAGGAAGCCCGTCTCGAAAAGGCGATCGGCAAGGTCGATGCGGAAATGGAACGCATCGACAAGAAGCTGTCGAACGAAAAATTCGTGGCCAATGCCGATCCGGAAGTGGTCGCCGCCGAGCGCGAGCGCAAGGCAGAGCTGGAAGTGCAGCTTGCAAGCCTGAGAACGGCGCTCACGCGGGTCAGCGAAGCGGGTTAATAGCTGCCCCCGGCTCTTTTCTGAAAACAAAACGCCCCGTTCGAAACGGGGCGTTTTTGTTTCTATGTAACAATTCGTCTCGATTGATTGCTGCACCGCAACGGCGAATCATGGGCACCCGAAAGAGCGATTATTTCACGCCATGCCCGGCCAAAAACCTCTGAAACAGCCAAAAAATCCAACAAAAACGGCCTGATAAGCGCGTTTCCTCGGGAAACCCGTGAGTGTGGTTATTTGGCGACAATTCCTGCCTCAAGTGGGAATTTGTTTCATTTTATGTCTGATTGCTTCAATGGGATTAGAAAAATAACCTAAAATGATTATGCAAGGGGATCGACATGAAATTCTTACGTAAAAAATGGAGAAGTGTCGCAGAACTGTGCCAGAGTGCGGCAGATTGTCATTTGCTGCGAAGCGCTTCACTCTTTTGATGATCACATTGCCTTGATTGGGGAGAGAGATGGCAAAAACTGCAATTTTTCGCGGCGCGGTATGTTTCGCAGTCAGCATCGCGGCGGTAACGCCCTCATTGGCTGGCGGCCTTGAGCGCGGCGGTTACAATATCGACCTGCTGTTCGATCCGTCCGATTATGTTCTCGACAGTTCTGCAACCTTCGTCGCGCCGCAGCGCAAGGTGGAAAATGCGCGGGACAATCCGCTGAAGAGCGGCCCGCTGCCTGCGGCCTGGTCAAGGAGCGCAGATGACTCTGAAAACTTCTGGTCGACCCGGATCGGCGCCAAAGCGGCAATCGGTGATTTCGGCGACTGCATGTTCGACTATTCGCAGCCCTGGGGCGCGCATCTCAATCCCGGTATCTGGCAGGGATCGAGCTACAATATCGAAACCAAGGTCAAGTCGCACAATTACGCTACTACCTGCCGGGTGAAGTTCGATCTTGGCAAAGGCGACTTCTCGATTATAGGCGGTGGTTTCTATCAGGAACTCAGCGGTTATAAATACCGTCAGGTTCTCGGGCCGGCCGTTCTGGGCCTCAATCCGGCCTGGTCCAGCTTCAGCGGCGTTGGCAAACTTGAGATGGAAGGTGACGGCTGGGGCTGGCGCGTCGGCATGGCCTATGAGATTCCCGAGATCGCCTTCCGTGCGAGCCTCGTTTACAACAGCGCCGTCGATCACGACCTGACCGGTTTCGCCGACGTCAGGGCGATCCCGCAGACGCCGCCCTCCATTTCTCCGACGCTTGCGAAATACGGTGGCAAGCTCGTGCCAATCTATGGCTCTGTTTCCATGCCTGACAGTATCGAACTCAAGGTGCAATCCGGTATCGCGCCGGACTGGCTTGCTTTCGGTTCGGTGAAGTGGACGGACTGGAGCCAGATTCAGGTCATTCCTTTCTGCGCGGTCGGCACGTCGCCGTGCGTTCCGAGCGGAGCTGACACGCTCAACACGCTTGACCTGTTTTATCGCGACGGCTGGACGATTTCGGGTGGCGTCGGTCACAAGTTCAACGAACAGTGGAGCGGTGCTGTGAGCCTGACCTGGGATCGCGGTACGTCGACTGTCATCGGCACCCAGACCGACACCTGGACACTGGGCACGCAGATCGTCTACTCCCCGAACAAGAACATCGAGTTCAAGATTGCCGGCGCTCTCGGCCTCCTGACCTCCGGTAGCTCGTCCATCAATGGCGGACCGTGCGGTGCAGGCTTCACCTGCGGCAACGAGGCGGGCTACGACTTCGGCAACGACCTCGTCGCAGCCATCTCGACCGGTGTGAAGGTCAAGTTCTGACATCATCCTTCCGTAGATGCTAAAATAAAGGTCCGGTTTACCAACCGGGCCTTTTTTCATGCGCGACTATGATTCCTGCTCGATAAAATTTTCTAGCCCGAAAGTTTTGTGACGATTTGGCAACACTTTTCTGCAAGCGTGTGGGCGCGTTGGAATGTGAGCATATCTGTCCATTTCCCGCCACAAACAGGGTGCTTGGCTTATGTTTAAAGGCGCGGGAATGAAAGAACATGCAGGCGTTTGATGTGGGCCTGCGGAGTTGCAGAAAGTGAAAACGGGTTTGGATTCAGCGTTTAAGCAAGTAATACGGGAATTTCGCCCGGCTTTCTTGTCTGGCGCTGACCGGCGGATGACGGAATGCCGTTATGTTGCCGGAAATTATGCCTATATCTGTCTCACTGGAAAATTAGGGCAATTGCCGCAAAAGACCACCGGTGGTGCGCTGGAAAGTGCTGCCGGAAAGACGCAGTGTGTTCGAAAAATCGCGACCCGGCGGGGTTCGGCTTTGCAGTATTCCGCAAGTATTGGCTATATGCCGGGAAGAGTTGAGAGAAGTTCGCTGAAATGCTGAAATGTGAAGCCAACGTTTTAAAGCCGCTCCTTATGGGCATGTTGCTTGCGTCGCTCGCAATGCCTGCTGCGGCTTTTGACATCAATGCGGGCGTGACCAAGGAATCCGGCCCCTTCGACCTGTTCAAGTTCGGCTTCAAGGCCTACAAGAACGGCAACAAGGGCGAAGCCGTCGAGGCCTATCGCTACGCGGCTGAAAAGGGCCATACCGGCTCGCGCTGGGCGCTTGCCAATATGTATGCCTATGGCGATGGCGTCGCCAAGAACGACTTCGAAGCTTTCAAGATCTACAGCGAAATCGCCAATCAGGGCGTGGAGCCGGGTTCGGAAGATACCGGCTTTTTCGTCAATGCGCTGCTTTCCCTTGCCGATTATTACCGTCACGGCATTCCCGGCAGCCCGGTGAAGATGGACTTGTCGCAGGCCCGCCAGCTTTATTTCCAGGTTGCTTCCACGTTTGGCGTCGCTGAGGCGCAGTTCCGTCTGGCTGAGATGATTCTCGCCGGCGAGGGCGGCCGCGCCGATGTGCAGCAGGCCAAGAAGTGGCTCAACCAGGCCCGCAAGCACGGCCATGCCGGCGCCATGTCGATTTTCGGCAACCTGATCTTCCAGGAAGGCCAGACGACGCAGGGGCTGGCCTTCATGACGGCGGCGCTCGACAAATGCACGGCGGCGGACTGTACCTGGATACAGAACCTGCAGGAGCAGGCTTTTTCGCTCGCCGGTGAGAACGATCGCCGCGCCGCCATCGCCATGGCGCAGAACATGCAGTTCAACGATCCGGATTGAGGGTGCTGATCGGGGTGGTTTTATCCACCCGCCCGGAGTGGCTCAGCCGATCGGACTGAAATCGAAATAACCGCAGACCGGCACATGGTCGGACGGTTTTTCCCAGGCTCGCACATGTTTTTCGATGCTGACGGATTGCAGCCTGTCGGCCGCTTCCGCTGACAGCATCAGATGATCGATGCGGATGCCATTGTTTTTCGGCCATGCCCCGGCCTGATAATCCCAGAAGGAATAAAGTCCTGCTTCATCCGTCGTCGCACGCGCGGCATCGGTGAAGCCCAGATTCTCCAGCTTGCGGAAGGCCGCACGGGTCTTCGGCAGGAACAATGCGTCGCCTTCCCACACGCGTGGGTCGTGACAATCGAAGGGCTCGGGAATGACGTTGTAGTCGCCCGCAAGGATCAGCGGCTCCTCGAGCGCAAGGCGATCTTCGGCAAAATGCCGCAGCCGTTCCATCCAGGCAAGCTTATAGGGATATTTCACCGGATCGTCCGGCGGATTGCCGTTCGGCAGGTAAAGCGAGCAGACGCGGATGGCGCCGCCATCGACGGAAAAAACGCCTTCGATGAAACGCGCCTGTTCATCGGCATCGTCACCCGGCAGGCCGCGATTGACCTCGTCGGGCTTGACCTTCGACAGCAGCGCGACACCGTTGAAGCCCTTCTGGCCATGGGTCTCGACGTGATAGCCGAGCGCCTCCAGCTCCAGCCGGGGGAAACCCTCGTCGACGGATTTGATTTCCTGAAGGCACACGATATCGGGCGACGAATCCTTCAGCCACTGGCAGAGGTTTTCGATACGCGCCTTGACGCCGTTGATGTTCCAGGTGGCAATCTTCATCGGAGTTTCCCTTTTGCGAGGGTACTTTTACCCGATGCAAAAGCGATTGCCACCGTTTTTGGAAAACGGCCCTGTGGATGTGGTGGAAAGACGATGTCAGATCGAGAAGCTGGTGCCACAGCCGCAGCTTGCCACAGCATTCGGGTTCTTGATCTGGAAGGACTGGCCGAGCAGATTGTCGACGAAGTCGATTTCGGAGCCGGCCATATAGACGACCGAGAGGCTGTCGATCAGCACTTTCGCGTCGCCGCGGGCGATCACGATGTCGTCATCGGCTTTGTCTTCGGCCAGATCGAACTTGTAGGAGAAGCCCGAGCAGCCGCCGCCTTCCACCGAGACGCGCAGCGCCTGTTTGCCGGTTTCGGCGGCGACGATCTGAGCGATTCGCTTTGCCGCAGCTTCAGAAAGGGTAATGTCGCTGTTTTCCATGTCGTTTCTCCTGCCGGGGTCAAGAACCGGAGAGCAATAATCTCGTTGTCACCATTATAAACCGGTCAAATTAACGGTCTATAGCCTGTGTGAAGGCGGTCTGCGCGGCGATGATGCTTTGCGCCGACCTCTGCGATAGGTATGAAGGGTGAATGAAAAGGTCAATGGCCGAGACCAAAAGGAAGTCCCGGCTGGAGAAGACAACAGGTGGATGCATGATCATAGACCAGCGCGCATTGGGTTTCGGAAGCGGCGAGAGGGCGGTTTTCGCCTCGGATCCATGGACCACGCGCGGGCGTCTTTTTCCCGAAACCGGAAGCCTGACGCGCTCGGAGTTCCAGCGCGACCGCGACCGCATTGTCCACACGACAGCCTTTCGCCGCCTGAAGCACAAGACGCAGGTGTTCATCAGCCCTGACGGCGACCACTATCGCACGCGTCTTACCCACACCATCGAGGTGGCGCAGATCGCCCGGGCGCTCGCCCGCGCGCTGAAGCTCGATGAGGATCTCGCCGAAGGCGTGGCGCTGGTGCATGATTTCGGCCACACGCCTTTCGGCCATACCGGCGAGGACGCGCTGGATGCGGTGCTGCTGCCCTATGGCGGCTTCGATCATAACGCCCAGTCGCTGCGTATCGTCACCAAGCTTGAGCGCCGTTACGCCGAATATGACGGCATCAACCTGACCTGGGAGACGCTCGAAGGGCTGGTCAAGCACAATGGACCGCTGGTGAATGCGAAGGGCGAGGGGATCAAGGGACCGGTTCCGCTGCCCATCCTCGAATATTGCGAGCTGCAGGATCTGGAAATCGGCAGCTATGCCAGTCTCGAGGCGCAGGTGGCGGCGATTGCCGATGACATCGCCTATAATACCCACGACATCGATGACGGGTTGCGCGCCGGTTATCTCACCTTCGAGATGCTGGAGGAGGTGCCGTTCCTCGGCGGCCTGATGGCCGAGGTGCGGGCGAAATATCCGGTCCTCGACAAGGAGCGTTTCGCCAATGAGATCATGCGTCGGCAGATCACCCATATGGTGGAAGACGTGATTGGCGTTGCGCAGCAGAATCTCGCCCGTCTGAAGCCGAAGAGTGCGGCGGATATCCGCGCTGCCGATTTCACCGTTGCGACCTTCTCGCCGGAAATGGCCGAGACCGACCGGCAGATCAAGAAACTGCTGTTCGGCCATATCTACCGGCATCCGGAAATCATGCGCATCCGCGCCGGCGCCACACAGATCGTCACCGATCTTTTCCACCGTTATATGGAAACGCCGGCGGAAATGCAGAGCCACTACTGGGTGGACAGCATTTCCGGCATGAGCGTGGCCGCAAAAGCCCGGCATGTGGGCGACTATCTGGCCGGCATGACCGACAGTTATGCACTGCGCGCCCACCAGCGGCTGTTTGACCACACCCCCGATTTGCGATAGGGCAGCGGGCGATCGCGAAGCCGACCCGGTTAAACGGCCGGATATAAACAGAAGCCCTTCGCGCAGGTTGGAACGATGAACATTTTTGCTGATTTCGATACCAGGATCAAAAACGCGCTCGAGACCCTCGATCTCGTGAAAGAGAACCGCGAAAAGGTCGATTTCAGTCGAATTACCGTCGAATCCCCGCGCGATCTGAGCCACGGCGATGTCGCAACCAATGCCGCCATGGTGCTGGCGAAGCCGCTCGGCACCAATCCGCGCGCGCTGGCCGAACTCATCGTGCCGGCTCTTCAGGCCGATGGCGATGTGGACAGCGTCAATGTCGCGGGTCCGGGCTTCATCAATCTCAAGGTTTCGGTCGGTTACTGGCAGCGTCTTCTCGCCGACATGATCGCGCAGGGCGTCGATTTCGGCCGCTCCACCATCGGTGCGGGCCAGAAAATTAACGTCGAATATGTTTCCGCCAATCCGACAGGCCCGATGCATGTCGGCCATTGCCGTGGCGCCGTCGTCGGCGACACGCTGGCGAACCTGCTCGCTTTTGCCGGTTATGGCGTTACCAAGGAATATTACATCAACGATGCCGGCTCGCAGATCGATGTGCTGGCCCGTTCCGTGTTCCTGCGTTACCGCGAGGCGCTCGGCGAAGATATCGGCACCATTCCGTCCGGCCTTTATCCCGGCGACTATCTCGTTCCCGTTGGCCAGGCGCTGGCGGATGAATATGGCATCAAGCTGCGCGCCATGCCCGAGGAAAAGTGGATGCCGATCGTCAAGGACAACGCGATCGACGCGATGATGGCGATGATCCGCGAGGATCTGGCGCTGCTCAACGTTCGGCACGACGTGTTCTTCTCGGAGCGCACGCTGCATGAGGGCAATGGCGGTCCGATCCTCTCGGCTATCAACGATCTCACCTTCAAGGGCCATGTCTACAAGGGCACCCTGCCGCCGCCGAAGGGCGAATTGCCGGAAGACTGGGAAGACCGCGAACAGACGCTGTTCCGCTCCACCGAGGTGGGCGACGACATGGACCGTGCGCTGATGAAGTCGGACGGTTCCTACACCTATTTCGCCGCCGACGTTGCCTATTTCAAGAACAAGTTCGACCGTGGTTTTTCCGAGATGATCTATGTGCTCGGCGCCGACCATGGCGGTTACGTGAAGCGGCTGGAAGCGGTTGCGCGCGCCGTCTCCGAAGGCAAGTCGAAACTGACGGTGCTTCTTTGCCAGCTCGTCAAGCTGTTCCGTGACGGCGAGCCGGTGAAGATGTCGAAACGCTCCGGCGACTTCGTCACGCTGCGCGATGTTGTCGACGAAGTGGGTCGCGATCCAGTGCGATTCATGATGCTTTATCGGAAGAATTCCGAGCCGCTGGACTTCGATTTCGCGAAAGTGACCGAACAATCTAAGGATAATCCGGTTTTTTACGTGCAATATGCGCATGCCCGTTCCATGTCGATCTTCCGGCAGGCGCAGGAAGCGTTTCCGGGGCTTTCTCCTTCGGCTGAGGAGATGGCGGCTTCTGTTGCTTTGATTAGCGATATCAATGAGTTGCAGCTGGTTGCAAA
The DNA here is from genome assembly GCF_041954855.1 of Agrobacterium sp. LR_9. Lineage (NCBI taxonomy): Bacteria > Pseudomonadati > Pseudomonadota > Alphaproteobacteria > Hyphomicrobiales > Rhizobiaceae > Agrobacterium > Agrobacterium sp. LR_9. The sequence goes on along the minus strand of NZ_JAVAYA010000007.1, from coordinate 49,664 downwards.
GCTTGCGGAATATCCGCGCCTGATCGAATCGGCGGCCCTTTCGCATGAGCCGCACCGGCTTGCTTTTTACCTCTACGATCTCGCCAGTTCCTTCCATGGACACTGGAACAAGGGTAAAGACCAGCCGGAATTACGTTTTATTAACGATAAAAACCGAGAATTGAGCATTGCCAGACTTGGGCTGGTGAATGCTGTCGCAAATGTTTTGAGGTCCGGCCTTACGCTTTTAGGAGCGGACGCACCTGCTGAAATGCGATAACATATCACCATTATTTGCTCACAATACGCTGGCAAGAGCTGCAATGCGTAGATGGTGGAACACGTAATGGTCGAAAAAAATGTCGCGTATAACCGGGACGCCCGGTCCGAAGGGTTCGCTGACAACGATCCTCTGGCAGAACTGGCGCGTATCGTCGGCTTCGAAGATCGTCCTTCGCATGCGGGTTCCGAGGCTCAGCCATCGGGGACCCGCCGCGAACCCGAATTCAATCTCGAAGATGAGCTTCTGAGGGAATTCGAGGTTTACGACGCACCGCACGCCGATCCGGTCGTTCTTGATCCGGCAAACGATGTCCGTGCGGGCATCCACCCCAAAGATTTCATGCAGCGTGTCGAATCGGTTTTCGCCCGCCGCGAGCCCGAGCTTGCGCCGGCGGATGAACCCGCGCCGGTGGCCGCATCCACACCGGAGGTGAGGGAAGAGCCGCTTCCGGAAGTCGATCAGGCCTATATTCACAACTACGTCGAAACGACCACACAGGACATTCGTGCGGATTTCCGCGACGATGCCTCCGCGGTGGCGGAAGTTTTCGATGTGCATTCGCGCCAGTCGCGTCCCGCCGAGCCGATGGTTTACCAGCCCGTCGCCCAGCAGGTGGCATGGGAAGAACCGCAGGCCGCAGAACCCGTAGAGCCGGAATGGCACACGATGCCGGAGCTTCCGGCCGATGTTTCGAGCAACATTCACGCCGATGTTCATTCCTATGCGCCGGAGCCGCAGGCTTTCGATCTCGCCGATGAGGTGGAAATAGCTGTCGCCGAGGAGGCGCCCGCACCGGTTTCCGTGCGTCCGCCATCGCATGGCGGCCGTTCTTCGCTGGAATTTTCCAGCCTGCGGCTGCCGCTCGCCAACTTCGGCGCGCGCCGGGATGTTTCGGCCGCCGATCCGAAGCGGGTCGAGCCGCGTTCCGAACAGCAGCCTGCCGCAGCCCGTATCGAGCCGCAGGTCGAAGCCGCGCCTGCCGTCGTGCAGGCGGAAGAGACCGCGCCGTCCTTTACGCCTCCGGTCGCCGAGACCTTTGCGCCTGCCGCAGAGTCTCTGGCGTTCGAGGCCGCCAGGAAGCCGGCAGCAAAACATCTCTCGCCGATGGACGAGCTGATTTACGACGTCGCGAAATATTCCATTCCCGGTCGCGGCGAAACACCGCTGGTGCAGGACGTTCCCGCTGCGCAGGCCGCGAAGGTAGAGCCGCCCGTGGTTGCCGCAGCGCCGGTGAAGGCAGCGCCGATTGTCGCTGCCGCGCCCGCAGCACCCGCTGAAGAACTTGATTTCACGGATTTCGCCGGCTTCAACGATGATGATTTCGAGCTTGCGCTCGACGATCTCGATCTTGATCTGGACCTGTCTGAAATTGCCGAGGCGGAAGTTGCGCCTGCGCCCGCACCGCAGCCCGTTCGTCAGCCGCCAGCCGCTCCGGTTGCCGCTGCTGCCGTTGCGCCGCAGCCGGTGAGGGAACAGCCGGCACCTCAGCCGCGCCCGGCTCCCGTTGCCGTTGTCGCACCCGTGGCCGCTGCTGCGGTTCAGCCGCGTCCGGCCGCCGCAGCACCGCAGCCAGCCGCGCCGCAGACGCTGGAAAGCCTGCCTTTCGATCCTTCGCAGATCGGCGAGACGGAAGAGCATCCGGAAAACATCATCGAGATGGACGTGCCGGAACTGCCGGTCGGGGTTTTCGAACCCAAGCCGACCGCGCGCCGCCACGAGGAAGATCTCGATATCGATACCGAGCTTGCGACGCTGTTTGCGCCTGCGGTTGCCGGCGGTCTCGACCGTCATAAGCACGCGGAAAACCGTGGCGCCGCCCAGGCGCGTCCCGCGCAGGCTCCGGAAGAGGCCGATGAATTCGAACGGGCGCTGGAAGAGGATTTCCGCCGCTCCATGCAGGAGGCTGCGGCTTCCCGTGGCAGCGCCCAGCGCGATGCCGAAAACACCTATGTCGACCATCAGGCGGCCTATCGTGAGGAAGATGAACGCGGCGGTCGCCGCTGGATCATGCCGGTTGCCGCTGCAATCGGTCTGGTGCTGATCGGTGGCGGCGTTTACGCGCTGGTCTCCGGCGGTTCGTCCAGCACCGGTTCCAATGGCGCGCCGGTCATCATCTCCGCCGATAACGATCCGATGAAGGTCGTTCCGGAAAATCCGGGCGGTCGCGTTGTGCCGAACCAGGACAAGGCGGTTTATGACCGCGTGGCGGGCGGCAGCGCTGCCGATCCGAAGCAGCCGGCACTGATTTCCAGCAACGAGCAGCCGGTGGATGTGGTTCAGCGTACGCTGATCCCCGAACAATTGCCGCTTGAAGGCGAAAACGACGCGGATATGGAAGCCGCCGGCACGCCGGTTGGTGAAACGGAAGATCCGCGCCTGCTTTCGCCGGAAGAAAAGGCCGCACAGACCGAAGGTTCGGCTGCAACCGGCGTTTCGCCGCGCAAGGTCCGCACCATGATCGTCAAGCCTGACGGCACGCTGGTTGCCCAGGAAGTCGAGGTGCCGGCAGCCCAGCCGCCGAAGGCCGACAAGGTCGAGGAGCTTGCAGCACCGCAGACCGCAAAGCCGGGTGAGGGCGCTCCCGCCGTCATCGCCGCATCGCGGGTTCCGGTTGCGCCGGAACAGGCTCAGCCCCAGGCAAATACGCCTGCCGCCGCCGCCAAGCCGGCAGCGCAGTCGGCAGCACCGCTTCCTGCGGCGCGTCCGTCCTCGCAGCCCGCCAATGTGGTGGCAACGGTGACCAACCAGGGCAATGTCCGCCCGGCGGCAACTGCTCCTGCGCAGCAGCAGGCCGCGCAGCAGCAGACGGCAGCCGCAACGCCTGCGGCCACCAGCACGCCTTCCGCCGGTGGTTACTACATCCAGATCGCCTCGCTGCCGAGCCAGGCGGAAGCCCAGAAGTCCTACCAGAACATGTCGGCCAAGTTCGGCTCGGTCATCGGTGGACGCGGCGTCGACATCAAGGCCGCCGAAATCGCCGGCAAGGGCACGTTCTACCGCGTCCGCATCCCGGCGGGCGACAAGAACGAAGCCGTGGCGCTGTGCGAAAAGTTCCGCTCGGCCGGCGGTAGCTGCCTCGTGGCGCGGTGATAGAGGCCAATAGGGCTTGTAAGATTGGGGTTGCCGTCTAAGGCAACCCTTCTTTGGGTGGGGAAGGGTTTTCCCCACACGCGACGTCATCCTCGGCCTTGTGCCGAGGATCTGCAACGTTTCGCCAGCCGGTCGGTTGCAGATGCTCGGGACAGGCCCGAGCATGACGGCGGAGAGTTTGACACTCCTCCCCACGCCTTTCGGTACAAGGCCATTTCCCATTCCATTTCCTGCGAGCGTGACACCATGACCGATTGCAAAGCTATGATCCTCGGATGCAGCGGGCTTTCGCTGACTGCCGACGAGATTGCCCTTTACCGCGATGAGCAGCCCTGGGGCTTCATCCTGTTCGGGCGCAATATTGGCGAGCCGCAGCAGATCACCGATCTCGTCGCCGCCATGCGCGATGCCGTCGGGCGGCCAGATGCGCCGGTTCTTATCGATCAGGAGGGCGGACGCGTGCAGCGTATCAAGCCGCCGATCCTGCAGGCCTATCCGAACGCCCGCATTCTCGGCGAAATCTATGAGCGCGACCGGGGGGCGGGTCTGCGTGCTGCCTGGTTGATGTCGCGCCTGCATGCTTTCGACCTCATGAAATTCGGCATCAATGTCGATTGCCTGCCGGTGCTCGATGTGCCGGTGGAAGGCGCCAGCAATGTCATCGGTAATCGCGCTTATGGCTACACGCCGACAATGGTGGCCGAGATGGGGCAGGCGGCGGCCGATGGGCTGAAGGCGGGCGGCATGCTGCCTGTCATGAAACATATGCCGGGCCATGGCCGTGGCATGGTGGATTCGCACCATGAACTGCCGGTCGTCGATGTGCCGCTCGATGAGCTGGACGCGCATGATTTCGTGCCGTTCCGGGCGCTGAACCGCGAATTGATGGCGATGAGCGCGCATCTGGTATTCAACGCCGTCGACCGCGAACGGCCGGCGACGACCTCGCCGAAGGTGATCGAGGAAATCATTCGCGGCCGGATCGGATTTGACGGCCTGCTGATGTCCGACGACAGTTCCATGAATGCGCTGAAGGGCACGCTCGGTGAAAGAGCTGCGAATATTGTTGCGGGCGGCTGCGATATAGTCTTGCATTGCAACGGTGTGATGGGTGAAATGCTTCAGGTCGTGAAGGAGGTTCCCGTTCTTTCCGGCCGTTCGCTGGAACGGGTGCAGGCCGTGGAAGCGGGTTTCCCCGTTGCGGACCCTTCCGATGAAGCGGAGCTGAGAGCCGAATTCAACGCCATGTGGGCCGTTTCCTGACAGTCGGGCGGCGGCCCGTTACTCGGGACGACAGGCCGGACGCCCGGCGGATGGAACAATGGCCGCAGACAAGTCTCGCAATTCGACACCGATGGACAAGCTCTGGCAGGATGTGACGCCGGAGCGGTTGACGGGCGAGGCCGGGCTGGTCATCGATGTCGCGGGTTTCGAAGGCCCGCTCGATCTGCTGCTGCATCTTGCCCGCACGCAGAAGGTCGATCTGTCACGCATTTCTGTGCTGGCGCTTGCCGAACAATATCTGCAATTCGTGGAAAGCGCGCGCCGTGTGCGCATTGAGCTTGCGGCCGATTATCTCGTCATGGCGGCGTGGCTCGCCTTTCTCAAATCCAAGCTCCTCATTCCGCAGCAATCGAAGGATGACGGTCCCTCGGGCGAGGAAATGGCCGCGACGCTGGCGTTCCGGCTGAAACGCCTGGAGGCGATGCGCGAGGCGGCGGAACGCCTCGTCAACCGCGCCCAGCTCGGCCGCGATGTTTTTGCCCGTGGCGCGCCGGAGCATATTCCCCATATCAACCGCTCGGCCTATGAGGCGAACCTCTACGATCTCCTGAGCGCCTATGCCAATCTGCGGCAGCGGCAGGCGATTACCCAGGTCACGATTGAAAAGCGGCAGGTCTGGTCGCTTGTCGAGGCGCGTGAGCTTCTGACCCATCTCCTCGGCGATGTCGGAGAATGGACCGTGCTCGATCAATATCTGCTGCAATATGTGCCTGATCCCGCCATGCGGGTGACGGCAATAGCCAGCGCCTTTGCCGCGTCGCTGGAGCTGGTGCGCGAGGGCTCGCTGCAAATCCAGCAGGAGGGCGCTTTCCAGCCCATTTATATGCGTAAGGGTGGACGAGACGACCGTGCGGTGAATGCCGAAAGGACTGACAATGATGAATGACGATGAAACCGCCGAGGTCACCATCGCGGCCGACGGGGCCGAGCCCAAGCCCACGGTATTTTCCGAGCGCCAGTTGAAGGAGGCCGAGCGGATCGCCGAGGCCCTGGTCTTTGCCTCGTCCGAGCCGGTTTCCGTGGCCTTCATCGCCGAGCGCCTGCCGCGCGGCATAGATGTCGTCGCCATTCTGCAGCATCTCAAGGTTCTTTATGCGGAGCGGGGCGTCAATCTCGTGCAGGTGGGCGGGCAATGGGCCTTCCGCACCGCCGGCGATCTTTCCTTCGTCATCCGCGCCGAGGAAAAGGAGCCGAAGAAGCTGTCGCGCGCGGCGCTGGAAGTTCTGGCGATTATCGCATATCATCAACCGGTGACACGCGCCGAAATCGAGGAAATCCGCGGCGTTCAGACCTCGCGCGGCACGCTTGACGTGCTGATGGAGGCGGGCTGGGTCAGGTTCCGTGGCCGCAGGCGTACCCCCGGCAGGCCGGTGACGATCGGCACCACGGTTGAGTTTCTCGACCATTTCGGCCTTGAAGAATTGCGCGATCTGCCGGGCCTCGAGGAGCTGAAGGGGGCAGGGCTGCTTTCGGGCCGTATTCCCTCCAATTTCGGCGTTCCTCTGCCGATGATGAGCGACGAATTGCGTGAGGACGAAGACCCGATCACGCAGCTCGATCTCGAGGAACTGGGCCTGCTTGCGCCGGGCGGCGGTGATGGCGACGACTGATATCGCCATCCTGTTGGCGGGGCCACGAAAACTTTATGCGCACTCGCTGTTGAAGCGACGATTTGTCGTTTGAAAAAGCCTTTCAAACGTCTTACATCGTCTGAAAGCGAAATTCAGGAGTTTCAGTTATGGGTTCTTTTAGTGTGTGGCATTGGCTCATCGTGCTGGTGATCGTTCTCGTCCTCTTCGGACGCGGCAAGATCCCGGAATTGATGGGCGATGTCGCAAAGGGCATCAAGAGCTTCAAGAAGGGCATGGCTGACGAAGACCAGACGCCGCCGCCGGCCGATGCCAACACGAAGACCGTCGACCACAAGGCTGACGAGATCAAGTAAGCGGCCTGTCGCCGCTTGGTGTGGGACTGGCGCTAGAGCGCCGTGCGTTCTTTCGGACGCACAAGAACGCTCTACCACTTGTATGTTGCGCATCGTTCCGGTCGAAAATCGATTCCGATTTTTGGGGCCGATGCGCTAGGGTCTCGGGAGCATATTGATGTTAGATATCGGCTGGAGCGAGCTTCTGGTGATTGCGGTCGTGTTGATCGTGGTCGTCGGGCCGAAGGACTTGCCGCCCATGATCCGCGCTTTCGGCAAGACGATGGCCGGCCTTCGCAAGATGGCGGGGGATTTCCGCACCCAGTTCGACGAGGCCCTCAAAGAGGCCGACATGGACGATGTGCGCCAGACCATCTCCGATGTCCGCAATCTCAACCCCACCAATTCGCTGCGCGATGCGATGAACCCGCTTCGCCAGCTTGGCAATGAGATCAAGTCCGATCTGCAGAAGGCGACCACCCCGCCGGACGGCCTGTCTTCCACCCAAGCGCCCGTCACAAGCGAGCCGGTTGCGCCGCTGGTGAGCGTGCCCGAGCCGGAGATGAAGCTGCCGTATGCGCCGCCTGTTGTCGCCGCATCCGCCGCGCCGGTCGCCGCAGCCGTCGCTGCGGAGGAGAAGCCGAGGCGCGCGCGGGCGAAATCGATTGCGACCGTGGAGGCCGAAGCGGTTGCCGCCAAGCCCAAACGCGCCGCCCGCAGCAAGGCCGCGGCGGCAACGCCCGAAACCGCCCCGGTCGTTAAAACTGCCGCGAAAACCGGTGAGCCCGCCGTTTCCAATCCCACCGTGAAGGCCGTCGCCAAAAAGGCTGCCGTCAGGAAGTCGGCCGTAGACAAGGCGGTCGTGGCCGAGACCAAGCCGGCGAAAACGGCAAAAACCAAGGCCGCAAAGCCCAAAAAGGATGAAGCATGAGCGGGGATATCGAGGACAAGCCGCAGCCGCTTATCGAGCATCTCATGGAGTTGCGCACGCGGCTGATCTGGGCGCTCGGCGCGTTCTTCGTCGCCTTCATCGCCTGTTTCGCCGTTGCCAAGCACCTGTTCAACCTGCTCGTCATTCCTTACAAATGGGCGGTTCTGTGGGCGGGCCTCGATGTCACGAAATCGTCGCTGATCTACACCGCGCCGCAGGAATTCTTCTTCACGCAGATCAAGGTCGCCATGTTCGGCGCGATGGTGATCTCGTTTCCGGTGGTCGCCTCGCAGCTCTATAAATTCGTGGCGCCCGGTCTCTATAAGAACGAACGGGCAGCCTTCCTGCCGTTCCTCATCGCTTCGCCGATCCTTTTCCTCATCGGTGCGGCGCTCGTCTATTTCTTCTTCACGCCCATGGTCATGTGGTTCTTCCTCGCCATGCAGCAATTGCCCGAGGACGGCGAGGTGGCGATTTCGCTGATGCCGAAGGTATCGGAATATCTGAGCCTCATCATGACGCTGGTTCTCTCCTTCGGTCTGGTATTCCAGTTGCCTGTCGTCACCACGCTTCTGGCGCGCGTTGGGCTTTTGACCAGCGACTGGCTGCGGGAAAAGCGCAAGTTCGCGATCGTCCTCGCCTTCGTGGTCGCCGCCGTGCTGACGCCGCCGGATCCCATGTCCCAGATCGGTCTTGCGCTGCCTGCGATCATTCTCTACGAGATTTCCATCTACATGGCTCGACTCGTGGAGAGGAAACGTGCGGCAGAATCCGCAAGCACGGAGCTGGAGGAGACCTGACATTCTTGAAGGTCTCGCCGCTCACGACATTTCCTCGCGCCGGGCTTATGCCCGGCGTTTTGCTGTAAAACGCGACGATGCAACAACGGTCTGGAACGACGATGCACGACATTAAATGGATACGCGAAAACCCCGAAGCTTTCGATGCGGCGCTTGCGCGCCGAGGTGCTGAGCCCGCCGCCAGCGGCCTGATCGCGCTCGATGAAAAGCGCCGTTCCGTCATCCAGTCCCTGCAGGATATGCAGTCGCGCCGCAACGCCGCCTCCAAGGAAATCGGCGCCGCCATGGCGCAGAAGAACATGGAGCTTGCAGAAACGCTTAAAGCCGAAGTCGCCGATCTCAAGGACAACATGCCGCGCGCGGAGGAGGAGGACCGTCAGGTCACCGCCGAGCTCAACGATGCCCTGTCGCGCCTGCCCAACATGCCCTTTGACGACGTGCCCGACGGCAATGACGAGCATGACAATGTGGTGGCCCGCGTGGTCGGCCAGAAGCCCGGATGGAACCACGAGGCCAGGGAACACTTCGATATCGGCGAAGCGCTCGGCTATATGGATTTCGAGCGCGCCGCCAAGCTTTCCGGCTCGCGCTTCACCGTGCTGACCAGCCAGCTTGCGCGTCTGGAACGGGCGCTCGGCCAGTTCATGATCGACCTGCACACGGGCGAACACGGTTATACCGAAGTGTCCTCGCCGCTGATGGTGCGCGACGAGGCGATGTTCGGCACCGGCCAATTGCCGAAGTTCACCGAGGACCTGTTCAGGACCACGGATGGCCGCTGGCTGATCCCGACGGCGGAAGTGACGCTGACCAATCTCGTCTCAGGCGAAATTCTCGATCAGGAGAAGCTGCCGCTGCGCTTCACGGCGCTGACGCCGTCCTTCCGTTCGGAAGCGGGCTCGGCCGGCCGCGACACGCGCGGCATGCTGCGCCAGCACCAGTTCTGGAAATGCGAGCTCGTCTCCATTACCGATGCGGAAAGCGCCGTTGCCGAACATGAGCGCATGACGGCCTGCGCCGAGGAAGTGCTGAAGCGCCTTGGCCTGCATTTCCGCACCATGACGCTCTGCACCGGCGACATGGGCTTCAGCGCCCGCAAGACCTACGATCTGGAAGTGTGGCTGCCTGGCCAAAACACCTATCGCGAAATTTCGTCCTGCTCGGTCTGCGGCGATTTCCAGGCGCGGCGCATGAATGCGCGTTATCGCGGCAAGGACGACAAGGCGACGAAGTTCGTGCACACGCTGAACGGCTCCGGCACGGCTGTCGGCCGCTGCCTGATCGCGGTTCTCGAAAATTATCTGAACGAGGACGGTTCCGTCACAATTCCAGACGTGCTGCTGCCCTATATGGGCGGTCTGAAGCGCATCGAGAAGGCGGCTTAAGAGAGCGCGGCATCGTGCTATTGGAAGGAGAGTCTGCCATTTACTCCGACCGTCATCCTCGGGCCTGTCCCGAGGATCTGCAACCTATCAATTTATTTGGACGTGATTAGATCCTCGGGACAGGCCCGAGGATGACGTTGAGTGAACTGCACACTTCACCGCCGGAGGAGAGGATGCTCCGTCACTGAAGACATGAGAAGCGGAGAGAGAAACATGCGGATTTTGCTGACCAATGACGACGGTATCCACGCCGAAGGTCTGGCCGTGCTGGAGCGTATCGCCCGCACGCTGTCCGACGATGTCTGGATCGTCGCACCGGAGACCGACCAGAGCGGTCTCGCGCACTCGCTCACCCTGTCCGAACCGCTACGTCTGCGAAAAGTTTCCGACAAGCATTTCGCGCTGCGCGGCACGCCGACCGATTGCGTCATCATGGGCATTCGCGAAGTCCTGCCGGAAAAGCCCGATCTCGTGCTCTCCGGCGTCAATGCCGGCGCCAATATGGCCGATGACGTGACCTATTCCGGCACCATTGCCGGCGCCATCGAAGGCACGCTGCAGGGCGTGCGCTCCTTTGCGCTCAGCCAGGCCTTTAGCCACGTCGACGGCCGCGTCGTGCCATGGGAAGTCGCCGAGACCTATGCGCCGGACCTCTTGCGCAAGCTGATGAATGTGGAACTGCCCGATGGCACCTTCCTCAATCTGAATTTCCCCAATTGCGCGCCCAAGGATGTGCAGGGCGTTTCCGTGACCGGACAGGGCAAGCTCGATTTCGGCCTGACGGTGGAAGAGCGTCAGGATGGCCGCGGTTTTCCCTATTACTGGCTGCGCTTCGGCGAGCGTCTCGGCACCTTCCGCGAAGGCACCGATATCCACGCTTTGAAACATGGCAAGATTTCCGTCACACCGCTTAAGCTTGACCTGACGGACTACACGGTGAAGGATCGGGTTGCGCAAGCACTTGGATTCGGAGTAGCCGATTGAAATCCGCAATGGTCGAAAAGGAAGGTTTTGCCGCTCTCGTTCTCCGCTTAAGGGGCGAGGGAATTTCCGATCTCGACCTTCTGACGGCGGTCGAGCAGACGCCGCGCTCCAAATTCGTGCCGCCGCAATTTGCGGCGGACGCCTATTCCAGCCGCACGATTCCCATCGACTGCGGCGCCTTCATGGAAGGCGCCGACATGGCGGTGAAAATCCTTGCCCGGCTGCAACTGAAACCCGGTCAGCGCGTGCTGGAAATCGGCACGGGCAGCGGTTTCATGACCGCGATCATCGCTCGCCGGGTAGAGCGGGTCTTTTCGCTGGAGCGTTACAAGACGCTGGTGCAGCAGGCGCAGAACTGTCTCGACGATCTCTCCATCCGCAACGTTGTCATCCGTCAGGCGGATGGCAGCAACGGCCTGGTGGGCGAGGGCACCTTCGACCGAATCGTTTCCACCGCCGCCTTCACCACCATGCCCCGCTTCTTTGCCGAGCAGATCGTTTCGGGCGGCATGATGATCGCGCCGATCATTCTCGAAGACGAGCGTTGCGTGATGACGCGCTTCTCCAAGACTGGCAGCCGCTTCGAGAAGGAAGAGCTGTTCGAGGCGCCTTACCTGCCGCTCAGCACTCATATTGCGCGTCATTTGTGACAAAATGAAAATTTTGGAGACATTCTATTTTTGTCTCCTAATGTTCTGAATTGCCGCAACTATCTGATTTTTAATATCATTATTGTATCAACATGACGCATCCGGTTTTCGTCATGGTTATCGAAGTGTCAAAAAAGCGCTGAACGGCTTAACGTTTTAACGGCGTGGTAACACTAACGCGCTTTAATCATAAACATCGACGCATGGTTTTCCCCACCTCGGGAAATGGGCCTTGCAAGAAGTGAAATTTGTGCCGGATCGGTCTCGATGCGGCGGGTTGGCGTCAGTGTAGATCGAGTCATGCGTATGAGACATTCGTCTAAAATCGGAAAATCAGTCGCAAAAATGTTCGCAGCGGCATTGCTGGCAAGCGTCGCAACGGGCTGTAGCTCGGATGCAACGCGGTTCAGCGGCCTCTTTTCCAGTGGACCGGATCAGATGACCACGGCGTCAATTCCTGCCCGTCAGGGCGGCGGTGCTTACGGGCAGGCCCCGGTTCCGCAGGGCGACATGAATGGCGGTTACGCCTCTGCCGCGCCGCAGGGTGGCTATGCCAACCAGAACATGGCGGGCAATTCCTATCCGCAATCGGGTGGTTATGGCGGCGTTCAGCCTTCCACGGCCCGCTCGGCTTCGGCCTCTCCGGTGCAGCGTTCCGAGCTGTCGGCGCCGACGGCGGTGGCAAGCCGCGATCCGTCGACCCACAACGAAGCCATGGCCCAGCCTTTCCCGTCCGCTCAGCCCAAGGCCGCACCGTCTCTTGCAGCGCCCGCCCGGCAGGCTGCCGCTCCCGTCACCGACAATCTGACCACCGCAACCGTTCGTTCCGACAAGAACGGCTGGCACACCGATGGCGCTTCCTCCGTGACCCTGCGTCCCGGCGAAAGCATCGCGACCCTCTCCAACCGCTACGGCGTTCCGGAAAAGGAACTGCTGCGCGTCAACGGTCTGAAGACCGCTTCCGCCGCGCAGGCCGGCCAGTCGATCCTCATTCCGAAGTTCGGTCAGGTCCGCAATGCCGCCAAGGACGCGGCCGGCGATATCGCTCTCAACCGCAATGGCGACCAGCCGACACCGCTGCGTAGCCCCGAGGGGAACGTGGCCGTGCTGCCGTCGCAGGCCGCCGCCCGTGACAAGGTTTCCTCCGAAACCGGCAAGCTGACGCCTCCCGGCGGCAAGCCGCTGCCGCCCACCGGCGGCCACAAGGTTCAGCCGGGCGATAGCCTGGCGAAGATTGCCCGCGAAAACGGCGTGTCGGTCTCTGCCCTCAAGGCGGCAAACGGTCTCAGCAACGAAAGCATCCGCGTCGGCCAGACGCTCAACATGCCTGGCGCTTCGACGGATGCCATCAAGACGGCTTCCGTTCCCGCCAAGGAAGCGGCCAAGCCGGTCGAAACCGCATCCGCCAAGCCTGAGCCCTACAAGGCACCGGCTGCTGCCGCGGCTCCGACTGCACCTGCCACACCGGCCACCGCCAGTGTCAGCGACATCGAGAAAAAGGCCGACATGGCCTCCGTCGCACCTGAATCCACGGGCATCGGCAAATATCGCTGGCCGGTTCGCGGCGCGGTCATCAACAATTTCGGCGATAATGTCGAAGGCAGCCGCAACGATGGCATCAACATCTCCGTTCCGGAAGGCACGCCGATCAAGGCCGCTGAAAACGGCGTGGTCATCTATGCGGGCAACGGCCTGAAGCAGCTCGGCAACACGGTTCTCGTCCGCCATGACGACGGCAAGGTCACCGTTTACGGCAACGCCGCCAATCTCGACGTGCAGCGCGGACAGAAGGTCCAGCGCGGCCAGACCATCGCCACATCGGGCATGACCGGCAGCGCCAAGCGTCCGCAGGTTCACTTCGAAGTTCGCAAGGATGCGACGCCGGTGAACCCCTCCAGTTTCCTTGAATAGGTATTGCGTCTCAAGGAATGATGAAGCCGGGTGAAGAGCCCGGCTTTTTCATTTTTGGGGTGGGGGATCACGGGAGATTGCGTCGTCGTTGCGGCAGGCGTTGTGGGTTTCGGCTTCATGGCACATCTCCTCCGTCATGCCGGACCTGATCCGGCATCCAGCGCGCGTCGGCGCGGAAAGAAGGACTCCTTTCAGCCCAAGGACTTGGGCTGGCTGGATACCGGCTCAGGGCCGGTATGACGGAAGTGGGGAGGCGGCCTGGGCGCCGACGCCGCTCCGTTCTGACGCCTGTTTATGCCCTCACCAGTCCCACCGTCCTCTCGATGAAATCGGCAATGGCGCCGGTATCGTCGAGATCGAAAACCGGCAGCGCCGTGTCTGTCACCGCATGGTCGGCGGCAATGGCGACGATATGCGGATCGAGCGGCGCAAGCGGTTCGGTCTTGGCGGCCTCCAGCCGGCGTGCTTCGATCTTCGGCACGGGCTCGTATTTGTAGCCTTCGATCAGCACCAGATCGCAGGGGGCGAGGCGGGCGAGAATATCCTCGAAGGAGGGTTCCGGTTCGCCGCGCAATTCATGCATGATGGCGAAGCGGGTGCCGGAAACGATGGTAACTTCATGTGCGCCGGCCTGCCGGTGACGCCAGCTATCCGCGCCGACCTTGTCGATATCGAAATCATGATGGGCGTGCTTGATGGTGGAGACGCGGTAGCCGCGCGCCGTCAGCTCGGTGACGATACGGACCGCAAGGCCGGTCTTGCCCGAGTTCTTCCAGCCGGCGATGCCGAAGACCTTTTGTGCTGTCATGATTGCAGGTTCTCCAGATAGCTGCGCGCCAGCGCCAGTTCATCCGGCGTGTTGATGTTGAAGAACGGATCAAGGCTGCCCTTTGCCGTTTCCAGCGGCGGGAAGGCCACGCCGAGGGTGACATGGCGGGCGAGATAGGCGCGGATGCGCCGGTTCGCATCGTTCTTCAGCCACGCCTCGAGATCGTCGGCCAGCGCCAGCGGCCACAGCGCAAAAACCGGGTGAAGCTGGCCGCTGGAGGCGGCGATGACGATTGCATTGTCCGACAGGTGTTCGCAAAGCCGCGCCACGAGATCGTCCGGGAAAAACGGGCTGTCGGCGGGCGCCGTCAAAAAGTGGCTCGCCGCATCCCCGCGGTGCTGGAAATGGCGCATGCCGGCCAGAATACCCGCGAGCGGCCCGGCATGGCCGTTCAGCGTATCGGGCAGCAGCGGCAGGCCGAAACTCTCCGCCCAGCCATTGGCTGCGTTGATGGTGACATCTGAGACCTGCGGCGTGATGCGGCTGATGACATGCGAGATGAGGGGCGCATTGCCCAATTGCACCATCGCCTTGTTGCTGCCCATGCGCCGCGAAAGCCCGCCGGCGAGCACGAGACCGGGTATTTCGAAAGGGGCCGTCATTCCCGCTTTTCCTGCAGCCTTACGACATAGGTGGTGAGGAGGGCGACAAGGCCGGTCGCCAGCATCACCAGAAGAAGCGGCCAGGTTCCGTCCTCTCTGGACAGGACCGAGGAGGCGAGCACCGAGAGGGCGGCGCCGCCGCCGATGGTCATCGCGCCGCCGAGGCCGGAGGCGGAACCGGCCAGATGCGGCTGGACGCTGACCATGCCGGCATTGGCGCTTGGCAGTGTCACGCCGTTACCGACACCGATCAAGGCGAGCGGCACGAAAAACGCATAGGCGCTTTCCGCCCCGGCGGAGATGAGCACCATGGTCGTGGCGATGCCCGCAATGGCGATGACATTGCCCGACAGCATCATGCGGGTAATGCCGATTTCGCTCGCATAACGGCCGGAGATGAAGTTGCCGAGCATGTAACCGCTGGCCATGAAGAAGAATTGCAGGCCGAGCATGGCCGGCGCAAGCCCGTAAAGCACGCTGCCGACAAAGGGCGCACCGCCGAGGAAGGAGAAGAACATGCCCGATGAGAAGGTCGAGGTCAGCGCGTAACCCCAGAACAGCGGCGAGCACAGCAGTTCCGGCCAGGCGTGAAACTGCTGCGAAAAGCTCGCCGATTTATTGTGGTTGGTTTCGCCGAGATCGAACCAGGCGAGCACCAGAATACCAACGCCGAGCAGGGAGAGGAGGGCGAAGCTCGATTGCCAGCCGGAAATGTCGTTAAGCAGGCCGCCAACCGTCGGCCCCACCATCGGCACCACGGACATGCCCATGGTCACGTAACCGATCATCGAGGCCGCCTGTTCCATCGGCACCATGTCGCGCACGATGGCGCGCGCCAGCACGAAGCCGGAAACGACGGCCGCCTGCGCGACGCGCCCGATCATGAAGACGGTGATATTGGGCGCGAGCATGCAGACGAGCGTTGCGACGATCATGATGGCGATGCTGGCCAGCATGACCGGGCGGCGTCCGAAGAGATCGGAAAGCGGGCCGATGATGAGTTGCAGGCAGGCGGTGGCGGCAAGATAACCCGAAACGGCAAATTGCATCACCGCGTAGTCGGTCTCGAAATAAACCGCCATGGCCGCAAGCGAGGGCAGGAACACATTCATGCACAGCGCCGCGACGCCGGCGATGACGACCAGCGTGATGATGTGGGGCGGGGTGGTCCTGTCCAGAAAACGGCCGCTGTTCATGTCATTCTCCCGCCTCTTCCGTAACGGCAGCTTTCGTTACGGAAGCCGGCCGTACCGTGGTTGCGGCGGTGGGTGTGGCGGCTGCGCGCTTGGCCATCTGCGAGCGCTTGCGCAGGCTTTCGCGGTAGAAGGTATAAAGGCCGGAGCCGATGACGATCATGGCGCCGACGATGGTGTAATTGTCGATCTTTTCGTTGAAGAAGAACACGCCGATCATGAAACCCCAGAGCAGACCGGTATAACGGAACGGCGCGACGAAGGAGATTTCGCCTGATCGCATCGACAGTATGATCGCCTGATAGCCGACCAGCACCAGAATGGCCGAAGCCGCCAGATGCGATACGATCATGAAGTTCATCGGTTGCCAGCCGCCGAAGGGCACGATCAGCAGGCCGCCCACCGCCATGTTGACGAAGGCGGTGATGACGGTGATGGCGAGGGAGGGCACATCGGCATACATTTTCCGGGTCAGCAGATCGCGCGCAGCGGTGACGGCGAGCGATGCGACGACCAGAAGCGCACCCGGCGTGAAGCCTTCCGGGCCGGGCCTGATGATAACGAGCACGCCGATAAAGCCGACGATGATCGCCACCCAGCGCCGCCAGCCCACGGGCTCACGCAGAAACAGCGCCGCACCCAGCGTCACCACCAGGGGCAGGGACTGCAATATGGCCGAGGCATTGGAAAATTCGATAAGGCCGAGCGCCGTCAGATAGAGCACGGCCGCAGTCACCTCGCAGAGACAGCGCAGGATGATGATGGGGCGCAGGAGGGTTTTCAGCGGCCGAAGCGCGCCGAAATGGCGGGCGGCGATATAGATCAGCACCACCGTCATGATGCCGCGGACGAACATAATCTGGCCGGTGTTGATATAGGGGGTGACGGATTTCGTCAGGGCGTCATTGGCCGTGAAGCTTGCCATGGCGAGCGCCATGAATAGGGCGCCGCGCGTATTGTCCGTCAATGCCATTCCAAAATATCCCAGACCATGCGCGGTTTTCCCGGCCGCCCTTTCGGGGCGGTTTGGGCCGCCTTTCCGGCGTGACCGCGCATTCCTCCATGTAAAGAGACGTGGCACGGCACAGCCGGCATTTCAACCGTTTATATGGGTGGGTGGACGAGAAACAGTTTCAGCCGTCGCTCAGCCGCCGGTCACGCTCATATGGCGGGAGACGGCAGGCCGGTTGTGGGTGCGGTCGATGATGAAATCATGCCCCTTCGGCTTGCGCAGAAGGGCTTCATCAATGGCGCTGGAAAGATAGGCGTCGCTGTCGGAGGCGCGCAGCGCGGTGCGCAGATCGGCGGCGTCATCCTGGCCCAGGCACATATAAAGCGTGCCGGTGCAGGTGAGGCGGACGCGGTTGCAGCTTTCGCAGAAATTATGCGTCATCGGCGTGATGAAGCCGAGCCGGCCTCCGGTTTCCTTCACCGTGACGTAACGGGCGGGGCCGCCGGTCTGGTAATCGCTGTCGATGAGCGTGAAGCTCTTTTCCAGATCGGCGCGCAACTGCGAAAGCGGCAGGTAGCGGTCGGTCCGGTCTTCCTCGATCTCACCCATCGGCATGGTTTCGATCACGGTCAGGTGCATGCCGCGACCATGGGCGAAACGCATGAGGTCGGGAATCTCGGCGTCGTTGAAGTCCTTCAGCGCCACCGCGTTGAGCTTGACCTTGATGCCCGCGGCCTGGGCGGCGTCGAGCCCCTCCATGACACGGTCGAGATCGCCCCAGCGGGTGATGTGGCGGAATTTGTCGCGGTCGAGCGTATCGAGCGACACGTTGATGCGGCGCACGCCGCAATCGGCAAGCTCGACGGCGAATTTGGCCAGCTGTGAGCCGTTTGTCGTCAGCGTCAGCTCTTCCAGCATACCGGTTTCAATGTGGCGGCCGAGGTTCCTCACCAGCGACATGATGTTCTTGCGCACCAGCGGCTCGCCGCCGGTCAGCCTCAGCTTGCGCACGCCGCGCGTTATGAAGACGGAACAGAGCCGGTCGAGTTCTTCGAGTGTCAGAAGGTCCTTCTTCGGCAGGAAGGTCATGTGTTCGGACATGCAATAGGTGCAGCGGAAATCGCAGCGGTCGGTGACGGAAACGCGCAGATAGGTGATGGCGCGGCCGAAAGGGTCCACCATCGGTGTGCTGTTTTCCGTCAGGGTTTTCGCTTTTTCAAGCGAGCCGGAGAAACCGTTCACGTCTCCATCCTCAATGCGCCTTGCGCCGGGCACACACGCCAAATGTGTGCTCTATTAGCTGATGTAGTGGCTTGCCTATCGTGAGGCAAGTCCGTAATTCTGACGCATATGACGAGCTTGCGGAAGTGAAAAATGAGCTATGCCTGGCCGACCGAGCTGCTTGTGTCGAAAGACCGGCGCGAACTGACCGTTTCCTTCGATGATGGAAGCGTTTACCGCCTTCAGGCCGAGATGCTGCGCGTGCTTTCGCCCTCGGCCGAGGTGCAGGGCCATGGGCCGGGACAAAAGGTCACAGTGCCCGGCAAACGCGATGTTACCATCCGTTCCATGGTCGCCACCGGCAATTATGCGGTTCGCATCGTTTTCGACGATGGCCACGATAGCGGCATCTACACCTGGAAATATCTGAAGGAACTGGGTGAGACCGGGGACGCGCTGTTTGCGGATTATGAGCGGCAGCTCGCCGAAAAGGGCTTGAGCAGGGAACCGCGATACCGGTAGAGAAAACACCGAGGGAGACGCCCTCGTGAGAATGATGGCAAGGGGTTGAAGAACTGGTGCGTTTGGCAACGTTGTTGCATCCGCGCTTCGTCACCCCGGACTTGATCCGGGGTCCAGCGCGATCAAGCCCTTGATCGCGGGAGAGTCCTTTCACGGCGCAGACGCGCCGTGGCTGGATGCCGGATCAAGTCCGGCATGACGGAGGAAATGTTCTTGCGCGTTGCCGATAATCGGACGAGGGCAAAGCTCTTGTCTCACTATTTAAACGGGGTGGCGTGTGGCTGTAGAAGCGAACGGAAATGATCTGGCCCAGGTGGTCGTGTTGCTGGCGGCAGGCGTTGTCGCCGCGCCGATCTTCAAGCGCATCGGCCTCGGTTCGGTGCTCGGCTATCTGGCCGCCGGCCTGGTGATCGGGCCTTACGGTCTCGGTTTTTTCTCCGATTCGCAGGCCATTCTGCATATAGCGGAACTCGGCGTGGTGATGTTCCTGTTCATCATCGGCCTTGAAATGCAGCCGTCGCGGCTGTGGTCGATGCGGCAGGATATTTTCGGGCTGGGGGCGCTGCAGGTGCTGGTCTGCATGGCGGGCCTGACATTGATCGGTGTCGGTCTCGGCTTTCCCGTGATCATGTCCTTCGTCGCCGGTACCGGTTTCGTGCTGACATCGACGGCGATCGTCATGCAGATGCTGCAGGAGCGCAACAGCATGTCGAGCCTGAAAGGCCAGCGCATCATCGCCATCCTGCTGTTCGAGGATCTGGCCATCGTGCCGCTGCTGGCGCTTGTCGCTTTCCTCGGTTCGGGCGGCGAACATGTCACGGCGTCGGAACGCTGGGCTTCCGTCGGCATCGCGCTTGCCGCCGTCGGTGCGCTTATCCTTGCCGGGCGTTATCTTCTCAACCCGTTCTTTCGCCTGCTAGCGGCTTCCGGCGCGCGGGAGGTGATGACGGCCGCGGCGCTGCTGGTGGTGCTGGGTTCGGCGCTTCTGATGCAGGTCAGCGGCCTTTCCATGGCCATGGGCGCCTTTCTCGCCGGCGTGCTGTTGTCGGAATCCTCCTTCCGCCATCAGCTGGAGGCGGATATCGAGCCGTTTCGCGGCATTCTGCTCGGTCTGTTTTTCCTGGGCGTCGGCATGGCGATCGATCTTGCCGTCATCGCCTCCAACTGGCAGCTCGTGGTCATCAGCGTCGCAGGCTACATGCTGCTCAAGGCCTTCCTGATCTATGGCGTGGCGCGGGCGCTCGGCACCACCCGGCGCGAAAGCCTGGAACGGGCGGTGCTGATGGCGCAGGGCGGCGAATTCGCCTTCGTGCTCTATTCTGCCGCCGTCAGCGCCGGCATTCTCGACCGGGAGGCGAACGCCATACTGACGGCGACCATCATCATCTCCATGGTGCTGACGCCGCTAATGGTCATCCTGCATGACCGGCTGGTGCCGGCGGCGGTTCCCAATACCGACGATCTCGACCTGCCTGAAAATGTCGAGGGCAGCATTCTCCTCATCGGCTTCGGGCGTTTCGGCCAGATCGTCAGCCAGCCGCTTCTGGCGCGGGGCTATACGCTGTCGCTGATCGACAAGGATGCGGACTTCGTGCGCGATGCGGCGGAATTCGGTTTCAAGGTCTATTATGGCGACGGTTCGCGGGCGGAAATCCTGCATGCTGCCGGGGCGAGCACGGCGCGTGCCGTGCTTATCTGCGTCGACGACAAGGAGGCGGCCGTCAGGATCGCGGAAATCGTCAAGCACGAATTCCCGCTGGTGCCCGTTCTTGCCCGTGCTTACGACCGCGGCCATGCCATCGATCTGCTGAAGGCTGGCGTCGATTACCAGATTCGTGAGACGCTGGAATCGGCGCTGAATTTCAGCGAGGAAGTGCTTGGCGCCATGGGTGAGGAGCGGGAAGACGCCGCGCGTCTGGTGGAAGAATTCCGCGACCGCGACGAGGAACGTTTCGCCATGGAAGTCGTCGGCGGCATCTATGCCGGCCGTTCGCTGATCCGTGGCAATGCCCAGCCGGCCGACCTTGTTGCCGCCCGCACCGCGCGCGAGCGGGCCGAGCGGGAAAAGGCGGAAGCGGCAGAGGAATAGGACGCCCCGGTCTTTCGGCGGCGACAGAGGGAATTGGCAGGGATAGGACATGACGATCATTCGCACGGTTGAGGAATTGAAGGCCATCTATGACAGCACGAGCGAGGCATCGATCGCCAAGGTGACAGGCACGCTGACGGCCGAATACCGGCTGATGATCGAGACTTCGCCGTTCCTGGCGCTGGCGACGGTCGGGCCGGAAGGCATGGACTGTTCGCCGCGCGGCGACAAGGGCGGCGTGGTCCGGGTGGCCGATGAGAGGACCGTGCTTCTGCCAGACTGGCGCGGCAACAACCGTGTGGATTCGCTTCTGAACATCGTGCGCGATCCGCGCGTGGCGTTGATGTTCCTGGTACCCGGCTCGAATACGACGATGCGCATCAACGGCCGTGCTGTGGTCTCCGTCGATCTCGACCTGCTGGAAAGCTTCGAGATGGACGGCAAACATCCGCGCACCGTCATCGTGGTGACAATCGATGAAGTCTATTTCCAGTGCGCCCGGGCGCTGATGCGCTCGGAACTATGGAACCCCGATAATTTCGTCGACCCGGCCTCGCTTCCGACACCCGGTCTTCTGCTCAAGGCGGCCAAGGCGGAATTCGATCAGGAGACCTATGACCGGGAATGGGCGGCGCGGGCGGCGAAGACCATGTGGTGAGGTGCAGTAACGACGCGACCATCGGGCCGTTGAGGCAATCCTCGCAAGGCTTACGCCATTGGCGAAAGCGGAGCGTCTCACTCCGTCACCCCGGACTGGATCCGGGGTCTAGCGCGATCAAGTCCTTGATCGCAAGAGGCTTTTCTCACGGCGCAGACGCGCCGTGACTGGATGCCGGATCTAGTCCGGCATGACGGAGGAGATAGTGGTGCACACACCACCATCCTCACGTCCGATAAATCAGCCAGTTCTTGCCGGTATAATTCTTCTGCATGCCGTCCTCGTAATAGACGGAGCGGTTCCGGCCGGTTTCCTTGGCATGGTAGAGCGCGGTGTCGGCATGGCCGTAAAGTTCGCTCGGGTTGGTGGCCTGTGCGGCGGAAGCGAAACCGAGGGAGATCGTCACCGTGCCGTAGTCGGCGCCCGATCTCGAATTGCGGAAGGGCGTGCTTTCCAGCGACAGGCGGATGCGCTCGCACATCACCATCACCTCTTCCGGCGTATTGCCGTCCAGAATGATGGCGAATTCCTCGCCGCCGCTTCTGGCGACAAAACCATCCTTGCGGACATTGGCGCGGATGACCGAGGCGACGGTGGCGAGAATCTTGTCGCCGACCGGATGGCCGAAAGTGTCGTTGATCCGCTTGAAATGATCGATATCGAGCAGGACGAGCGTGGTATATTGCAGGCCGATGGAGCTGTCATAGATGGATGCCAGCCGGTCGTCGAAGGCGCGCCGATTGGACAGGCGCGTCAGCGAATCCGTATTGGCGATGCGCTTGTACTCATCCAGCTCCAGACGCACCTGATGCATTTCCTCGGCATGGCGGTTGACATCGTTGAAGGTCTTTTCGCCGTCGATGATCTTCGAGCCGGTGGCCTCGGCCAGCAGCGAAATCGCATTCCTCAGAATATTGCTGCTGGCGGCATTCTTGTCGTCGATGCGCTGACGCGTTTCGCCGAGAATCCTGTTGTAGTTCTCGATGGAGGATTGTTCGCGCCTCAGCGTGCCCAGAAGGCCCTCCAGTTCGCGTCTGAGCTTCTCATGGGCATCGTCGATGGACCGGGCGGGATTGCCTTCCCCGTAACGTAAGGACAGCTCGTCCAGATCCTCCTGCGTGACCCGGTTTCCAAGCGCGGCCAGATCCTTCGTCAGGGCAGGGTTCGAACCGATATAGGCTTCGTAAAAGAGGCTGTAGTTACGCGGGATCGGCGAAACACCCATGCTCCGCATGGCATAGGCAATCTGCCCGGCAATGTCGGGCCCCGTGGTTTTGGGCGTGGATGCCGTGTTCATCAAGAAACTCCAGTGAGTCTGCTTATCGACTATGATTATTATTATGAAGGTCGTTTTGGAAAGCTTAATTTAAGGGAAACTAATTTTTGTGCCCGGAAACTTCATTTTCGTCACTTTTTATCTTATTTAATTGATAAATATAAGTAATTTTCATTCTGAAGAATTCCGGAATTTTTTCCCTCTACTATCCGCCTTGGTGACAGCATCGCATTTATTCTGTCAATCCCAATAACGGGATTCGTGTGATTTATTTTGGCACAACAATATGTAGAAATAATTCCGCGGCGGAAAGCCATGGTGGTTTTTGAATTCGTGGAAATCCCGCCTATAGGCGGTTTTTTTTATCATTCGTGTCGGGATACAGGAACGTTACAGTCTTATCTTCCGTTCCCGTGCCATGCGGCACGCGGCCGTGCCGTTTAGTGACGGCGCGGCAACCGTTCGGTAAGGTTCAGGAAGAGCTCAGTTATGCTGCCGGCCCAAGTTTGGCCGTATCGCCTGCGTGTCAGGATCTCAGCCTGATAACCGGGCATTCCGCCCCGGCCGCCGCCGCCGGCGCGTTTGGCGGGCGCACGATCAAGCCGTCGGAATGGGCCAATATCTTCATCATCGATGAATCCTGCTTCGCATGGGCATCCGCCACCAGCAGGCCGTTTTCGTCCGTGCTGAAACGGGCGCGCAGATAATCCTGCCGGTGATCATTCGCTTTCAACGGCGTGGCGGTGCGGGCGGTCGTCGTGCGTTGCAGCGGCGCGCGGCGGGCGATGCTGCGGAGCAGCGGTTCGAGGAACAGCAGGCCGCAGACGAGGCTGGCAACCGGATTTCCGGGCAGGCCCAGAACCTGCATGGCGCCGATGGACCCGACCATCAGCGGTTTCCCCGGACGCATGGCGATGCGCCAGAAATCGAGCTGCATGCCTTCTGCCTTCAAGGCTGCCTGCACGAGGTCGTGGTCGCCGACGGAGGCGCCGCCGAGCGTCACAAGCACATCGACCTTCGCCGCGACCGCCTTGCCGATGGCGGCGCGGATCAGCCTGTCATCATCGGCAATGATACCGAGATCGAGAACCTCGGCACCCGCCTGCCGGGCGAGGGCTGCGACGCCGAAGGTGTTGGAGGCGATGATCTGCGCGGGCTGCGGCGCGCTTCCCGGCGGCAGCAACTCATCGCCGGTGGCGAGGATGGCGATGCGCGGCCTGCGATAGACGGTGAGCGCGGCATGGTTCATCGCCGCGGCGAGCGTCAGGTCGGTGAAACCGAGTTCCCGCCCGGCCTTCAGGGCCGCTTCGCCTTCGGTAAAATCCTGTCCGCGCGGGCGGATATGTCGCCCGGCGGTGACATCGAAGGCGGTGCGTATTTTTCCGCCCTCCAGCACTTCGGCATCTTCCTGAATGAGAACGGTGTCCGCACCCTGCGGCACGGGCGCGCCGGTGAAGATGCGCACGGCCTGGCCTTCACCCACCGTGCCGGTAAAAGCATGGCCGGCGGCGGCCTGACCGATGACGGTGAGGACCGAGCCGATCTCCGCCGCATCGGCGCTGCGCAGCGCATAACCGTCCATGGCCGAGGCATCGAAGGGGGGCTGGGTGAGGCGTGCACTGAGATCGGCCGAAAGAACCCGGCCATCGCATTCGGTAAGCGGCAGGGTTTCGCTTTCGGTCACCGGAACCGCTGCCTCCAGAAGGCGTCTTATGGCCTCATCCACGGGCAGCAGCGGTTTCATTCACGTCTCCTGTCGCCGGAAATCGCCGGATTTGCCGCCGCTCTTTTCGAGAAGGCGGATATTGACGATTTCCATCGCCTTGTCGGCGGCCTTGGCCATGTCATAGATCGTCAGGCAGGCGATGGATACGGCGGTCAGCGCTTCCATCTCCACGCCGGTCTTGCCAGACAGTTTCACCAGCGCTTCGACCCGCAGACCGGGCAGGGCGGCGTCTTCGGTTATATCCACCGCCACCTTGGTCAGCATCAGCGGATGGCAGAGCGGGATGAGATTTGCCGTCTGCTTGGCGGCCATGATGCCGGCGAGGCGTGCAGTGCCGATGACATCGCCCTTCTTGGCGTTGCCCTCGCGGATGAGCGCCAGCGTTTCCGGCTTCATCTTCACGAAACCTTCGGCGACGGCAACACGGACGGTCTCGGCCTTGTCGCCGACATCGACCATATGCGCTTCGCCGCCGGCATCGATATGGGTGAGCTTTCCCGCCTCGCTCATCGATGCATTATTCCGCTGCCAGAATGCCGGATTGGCCGGTCAGCAGCGCTTTGGTGGCCGCTGTCACATCGTCCTTGCGCATCAGGCTTTCGCCGACGAGGAAGGTGCTGATGCCGCTTTTTTCGAGGCGCTTACAATCCTCGAAGGTGAAGATGCCGCTTTCGCCGACCAGCAGCTTTTCCGCGGGCACGAGGCCTGCGAGCTTCTCGCTGGTTTCGAGGCTGACTTCGAAGGTGCGCAGGTTGCGGTTGTTGATGCCGAGAAGCGGCGAGGCGAGCTTCAGCGCCCGTTCCGTTTCTTCCTCATCGTGCACTTCCACCAGCACATCCATGCCGAGCGCGAAAGCCTCGTCCTCAAGGCGTTTCGCCTCGTCGTCGGACAGCGAGGCCATGATGAGGAGGATGCAGTCCGCGCCCCAGGCGCGGGCCTCATGCACCTGATAGGTCTCGAACATGAAATCCTTGCGCAGCGCCGGCAGGGCGCAGGCATTGCGGGCGGCGGTCAGGAATTCCGGGGCGCCCTGAAAGCTTGGGCTATCCGTCAGCACCGAAAGACAGGCGGCGCCACCGGCTTCATAGGCGGCGGCCAGCGCCGGCGGATCGAAATCCGGGCGGATGAGGCCCTTGGAGGGGCTGGCCTTCTTGATTTCGGCGATCAGGCCGAACTTGCCTTCGGCCTGCTTTGCCCGGAGCGCCCTGTAGAAACCGCGCGGCGCGCTCTGGTCGGCGGCCATGGCCTTCAGGTCGGCCAGCGAAACCTTCGCCTTGGCGGCGGCGATTTCCTCGCGCTTGTAAATCTCGATCTTTTTCAGAATGTCGCTCATGATCTCGCTCTCATTCCTGAACCTCGTTGGATACGGCAACCAGACGGTCGAGCGCGGCAGCGGCCTTGCCGCTGTCCAGCGCCTCGCTGACGATCGCCATCGCCTGAGACAGTGTCTCCGCCTTGCCGGCGATAACCAGCGCTGCGGCCGCATTGCACAGCGACACGTCACGATAGGCGTTGCGCTTGCCGGACAGAACCTCGCGCAGCGCCGCCGCATTGGCAATGCCGTCTCCGCCCTTCAGATCTTCCATGGAAGCGGGCTCGACACCGAAATCCTTCGGCGTCAGGTCGAAGGTGCGGATCTTGCCATTTTCCAGTGCCGCGACGTGGGTAACGCCCGTGGTCGTCACCTCGTCCATGCCGTCGCCATGCACGACCCAGATGCTTTCCGAACCCAGATCGCGCAGCACTTCGGCAAGCGGCACCAGCCAGCGCGGCGAAAAGACGCCGAGCAGTTGCCGTTTGGCGCCGGCCGGGTTGGAGAGGGGGCCGAGCAGGTTGAAGATGGTGCGCGTGCCGAGTTCGACGCGGCTTGGACCGACATGGCGCATGGCAGAATGGTGAAGCTGCGCGAACATGAAACCGAGACCTCCCTCGCTGATGCAGCGGGCGATGAGTTCCGGACCGATATCGAGCTTCACGCCGAGTGCAGAGAGCGCATCCGCCGTGCCGGATTTGGAACTCAGCGCCCGGTTGCCGTGTTTGGCGACCGGCAGGCCCGTGCCGGCGACGATGATCGAGGCGAGCGTCGAGATATTATAGGTGCCGATGCCGTCACCGCCGGTGCCGACGATATCGATGGCATTGGCGGGGGCCGAAACCGGCAGCATGCGGGAACGCATGGAGGAGACGGCGCCGACGATTTCGTCCACCGTTTCCCCGCGCACGCGCAGCGCCATCAGGAAACCGCCGATCTGCGACGGCGTGGCTTCGCCCGACATCAGAATGTCGAAAGCCGTACGCGCATCCTCGCGGTTCAGGCTTTCTCCATTGGCGACCTTGGCGATCAGCGGCTTCAGTTCGGCCATCTTGTCGCCCCCCGGGTTAGAAGCCGACCATCGCCTGATCGGCGAGGGCCTGATTGATGGTGACACCATAGTCATTCTGCAGGCGGTTGACCATCTGGTCCAGCATGTCGTCGCCGGCCGCGCGGGCAATGGCGGCGAACTGCTGGTCGTCATTGGCGAGCGCGTCGGCAGGCGCATTGGTGTCGACCGAGGTGACCTTGAAGAGGATACGGCTGGAACCGTCGGCATCGGCCGCCGTGCCCACCTTGCCCTCCGCGCCGGAGAAGACCGCCGCGATGGTCTGCTGGCCGAAAATGGCGTCTTCGCTGTTGCGGCGCAGGCCGGATTTCTGTTCGACGGCAAGGCTCAGCTCACCGGCCACGGCTTCCAGCGTGTCGCCCTTTTCGACACGCGCCTTCAGTTCCTCGGCCTTGGCGGCAAGCGCGTTGCGCTGCTGCTCCGCCGTCCAGTCGGCCACAACATCGTCGCGAACTTCGGCAAGCGTGCGGTCGCGGGCGGCGATGATCTGGTCGACATCGAACCAGATGTAGCCTTCACGGCCGAGATTGATCGGCAGCGCTTCCGTGCCGGGTTCGGTCTTGAAGACCTCCTGCGCGAGCTGCGGGGAGGGCAGGCCCTGAACCGCATCGCCCTTTTCATCGAGGCCGGAAGCGTCGATGGCGGCGATGGTGACGGGTTTCAGGTTCAGCTGCGTTGCCGCATCGGCGAGCGAAGAACCGCCGGCGCGCAGATCCTCGTAACGGTCATGAACATTGGTGATTTCTTCCGCAGCGGCGGCGGTGGCGAGGTCCTTGCGGATATCTTCCTTCGCCTCTTCCAGCGTGCGGGTCGTTTCCGGCTTGATGCCGGTGACGCGCAGGAGAACCGGGCCGAAGGAACCCTGGACCACCGGCGATACGCCACCGTCCTTCTGGATGGCGAAAGTGGCGTCGGCAATCGACTGGTCGGGGATGGTATCCCTGGTGAATTCGCCGAGCGTGACGTCGGAAGCGGTCTTGCCCTGATCCTTCACCACCTGGTCATAGGTGGTGTTGCCGAGGCGGATCTGCTCGGCGGCGGCCTCTGCCATTTCCTTTTCGGGGAAGGTCAGCTGCTCCACCGTGCGGCGGCCGGCGGTGCGGAAGCTGTCCTTGTGGCTGTTATAATAATCGGCGATCTGGGCGTCGGTGACGGCGGCCTGATCGGCGATATCGGACGGCTCAAGCTTCACATAGGTGAACTTGCGAAACTCGGGCGCACGATATTTCGTCTTGTTGGTTTCGAACCAGGGGGCAAGCACGTCGTCGCCCGGCGCCTTGACCGGCGGAATGACGGCGTTCGAAAGAATGACGTAATCGACGGCGCGCTGCTCGTTGCGATATTGCTTCAGCGCATCCACCAGCACCTGCGGCGCGGCAAAACCGTCGGAAACGGCTTCGACGATCTGGCTGCGGACGGCGACCTTACTGCGTTCCTTGATATAGTCATCCTCGCGGAAACCGGAATTGCGCAGGCGCTCGCTGAAGAGATTGCGGTCGAACTGGCCGTTGACCGCCTTGAAGGCCGGGTCTTCGGCGATGAGATTGGCGAGGCGGTTTTCCGAAAGGCCGAGATTCATCTTCGAGGCCAGCTCGTCAAGCGCTGCACCGGCCGCAAGCTGGCTGAACACCTGGCGGTCGATGCCGAAGGCCTTGGCCTGCTCGGTCGTCAGCCTTGTGCCGAACTGGCGGCTGAGATCGGAAATCTGGCGCTGATAGGCGAGGCGGAATTCCTCCGGGCTGACCGTCTGGTCGCCCACCGTCATGACGGCGTGGGAATTGGCGGTGACAAGCGATGCGGAAACGCCCCAGATGCCAAAAGAGACAACAAGCAGGAGAAGCAGCAGCTTGGCTGCCATGGTTCGAGAAGCATTTCTCAGGGAATCGAGCATCGTTATGCAAACCTCACAGGAACGTCATTGCGGTCGCCGGCTGTCCGGCCCGCAACGTATCGGCGTTCCTTAAATCAATCCAAACGGAAATTGAAGGGAATTTCCCTTGGAAAAACGGGGTTTTGAAAACGCTTGTGTGATTGGAGGCGGGATTTTCCGCCATCGTCTTCGCCGCCTTACCCCCGCGAAGCGCAAAATAAAACCGCCCGGAAGGTCCAGGCGGTTGAAAAGAATCACTTTTAAGCGGCCGTCTGCCCGGCCCGTCGCGCTCAGAAGGCGCGGTCGCGCCGGATCATCGCCTTGAATTCCTCGTCTTCACGTCGCATTTCGGCGACCACGGAGATCATCGATGTCACGAACATAACGCTGATCAGGGCAAGAAGCATTGTCAGAAATGTGAACATGATATCGTCTCCGGGAGTTTCGAGAAAATTCTCTCCGTTATCAGTAGTAATTCATATACTGATAACGGGAGGTCAGCTGCGGATAGTCCGGGCCCAGTTTTTCAGGCTTCTGTTCATAAAGGCTAAACGTCGTCGCTACCATTGCGATAACCAGTACTGTCCAGGCGGTGCTGATGACGCTGATTTTCGCCGAAGTAGACTGTTTTTCTCTTACAAACATCTGTCCGTTCCTTTGGTTCTTTCTTAACGCGCCATGTCCAAACATGTTCCGCGTCAACCGTAAAAATCGATTAGCATCGCGCCTGTGAAACTTCCTTGAATGGTTCGTTCATCTGGCGTTCAGGAAACTGGCTAAGGCCGTCATTCGAGAAAAATATACTCGGCAGCGAATGAAGCGATGATCGAAAGGACGATCATGAAGGCCAGCATTTTCAATTCTCCGGATGCTTAACGAGTGAGGGCCGTTTCGGTTTCCCGATGTCGTGCATTTAAACAAAATAGCTGTGAAACCGCACTGAACGGCCCATTCATCGCGGGTTCACGCCGCAGCCGCGCTTGTGAGGGGTGGTTATAAAGTCTTGCGCCGCGTGCCTCTCCATGACAAAAGGCGGCACATATGCTGAAGCGTCGAGACGCGCCCACCATCTGAGAGCGATATGACGATTGCCTTTTATCCAGGATCCTTCGATCCGATGACCAACGGACATCTGGATGTGCTTATTCAGGCGCTGAACGTGGCGTCGAAAGTCATCGTTGCGGTCGGCATTCATCCCGGAAAAGCGCCGCTGTTCAGCTTCGAGGAGCGGGCAGGGCTGATAAAGCGAGCGCTTGCCGAACATCTGCCGGGCGAAGCGGAGCGCGTGGAAGTCGTCTCTTTCGATAATCTCGTCGTCGATGCCGCCCGCCAGCACGGCGCGCGCCTTCTGCTGCGCGGCCTGCGCGACGGCACCGATCTCGATTATGAAATGCAGATGGCCGGGATGAACCGCCAGATGGCGCCCGATATCCAGACCGTATTCCTGCCCGCCGGCACCTCGTCGCGACCCATTACAGCCACATTGGTCCGGCAGATCGCCGCCATGGGCGGCAATGTCGACGCCTTCGTGCCGAAAGCCGTGCTTGAAGCCCTCAACGCCAAGCTGAAGCGCTAACTTCAGCCTCACATTCTGGAGCCAATCCGATGAAACTCGTTCGATTTGCCTTTGCCGGCGCCATGTTTGCAGGCGCGCTCGCCGCCAGCACCTTCGCTTCCGCCGCCGAACTCCTGACCGTGCAGCTGAAGGACGGTCCCGTTGTCATCGAACTGATGCCGGATGTCGCGCCCAAGCACGTGGCGCAGATCGAGGCGCTGGCCAAGAAGGGCGCTTATGACAATGTGGCCTTCCATCGCGTCATCGATGGCTTCATGGCTCAGACCGGCGACGTGCAGTATGGCAATATGGAGAAGGGCTTCAGCGCCCAGCGTGCGGGTACGGGCGGTTCCGACCTGCCGGATATTCCGGCCGAATTCTCCAAGGTTCCGTTCACGCGCGGCGTGGTCGGCATGGCCCGCTCACAGGATCCGAATTCCGCCAATTCGCAGTTCTTCATCATGTTTGCCGACGGCCCGTTCCTGAACGGCCAATATACCGTGGTTGGCAAGGTCGTGTCCGGCATGGAAGCCGTCGACAAGATCAAGCGCGGGCAGGGCAGCAACGGCGAAGTTTCCAACCCCGACCGGATGATCAAGGTCACCGTCGGCAAGAAGTAAGGTAGGGCAATAGAGCCCGAACAGAGGAGAATAGTCATGGCCGAGATCAAGGATCCGGAGAACACCATCATCATGGAAACGACGACCGGCAAGGTCGTGATCCAGCTGCTTCCGGAAGTTGCGCCTGGTCACGTTGCCCGCATCAAGGAACTCGTCTCGGAAGGCGCTTACGATGGCGTCGTCTTCCACCGCGTCATCGAAGACTTCATGGCCCAGACGGGCGACGTGAAGTTCGGCAAGAAGGGTTCGGAAAGCTTCAACCCGGCACGCGCCGGCATGGGTGGCTCCGACAAGCCGGACCTGAAGGCCGAGTTCTCCGCCATTCCGCACGTGCGCGGCACCTGCTCCATGGCCCGTTCGCAGAACCCGAACTCCGCCAACTCGCAGTTCTTCATCTGCTTCACGGATTCTCCGTGGCTCAACAAGCAGTACACCGTCTGGGGCCAGGTCATCGAAGGCATGGAAGCCATCGACAAGATCAAGCGCGGCGAGCCGGTGAAGGACCCCGATTCGATCGTTTCCATCAAGCTCGCTTCTGCGGCGTGAGGATAGCGTATAAAGTGTTTACCCGCTCCGCAGGAAACTGCGGGGCGTTTCACATTGATGACAAGGGTGCCAACCTCTCAGCCGTCATCCTCGGGCTTGTCCCGAGGATCTAACGATCCCCGACGGCTACGTGGTTAGATCCTCGGGACAAGCCCGAGGATGACGTCTCGTTAGACGAAGCCTTGTCACTACCCACCACCCGCCCCATTGAGGGCGGGTTTTGATATTTTCGAGAGCCCTTGCAATGCGTGTAGACCTGTTCGATTTCGATCTGCCCGAGGAGAATATCGCCCTGCGCCCGGCGAACCCGCGCGACAGCGCGCGCCTGCTGGTGGTCGACCCGAATGAGAACCGCATGGAAGACCATCGCGTCTTCGATCTGCCGTCCTTCCTGAAGCCTGGCGATGCGCTGGTGTTCAACGATACCCGCGTCATTCCCGCCCAGCTGGAAGGTGTGCGGCTGCGCGAAGGCGCGCCGGAGACGGCGGTTTCGGCCACGCTGCACATGCGCGCCGATCAATCCCGCTGGAAAGCCTTCGCGCGTCCCGGCAAGCGCATCAAGCAGGGCGACCGCATCCGTTTCGGTTACGAGCGCGACAATGCCTGCGGCCTTGCGCATCTGGAAGCCACCGTCGAGGAGAAGGGCGAGGAGGGCGAGATCACGCTGCTGTTCGACGTCTCCGGCCCGGTGCTGGATGAGGCCATAGCCTCCGTCGGCCATATTCCCCTGCCGCCCTATATCGCCGCCAAGCGGCCGGAGGATGCGCAGGACCAGACCGACTACCAGACCATCTATGCCCGCGAAAAGGGAGCCGTTGCCGCCCCCACCGCCGGGCTGCATTTCACGCCCGACCTGTTCGAAGCTCTTGATAAGGTGGGCATCGAGCGGCATTTCGTGACGCTTCACGTTGGGGCAGGCACTTTCCTTCCGGTGAAGTCCGACGATACCGACGATCACAAGATGCATTTCGAGATCGGCCATGTGTCGCAGGAAACCGCCGACCGGCTGAATGCCGTAAAGGCACGCGGCGGGCGCATCGTCTGTGTCGGCACGACATCGCTGCGCCTGATCGAAAGTGCGGCCGATGAGAATGGCGTTATCCACCCATGGTCCGACGCCACCGGCATCTTCATCACGCCGGGATACCGCTTCCGCGCGGTCGATATTCTGATGACCAATTTCCACCTGCCGAAATCGACGCTGTTCATGCTCGTTTCGGCTTTCTGCGGTCTCGAAACGATGCGTGACGCTTACAGGCACGCCATCGAAACCGGATACCGCTTCTATTCTTATGGCGATTCCAGCCTGTTGTTCCGGAAAAACTGATGCACGACAAATTCACCTTCACCCTGAAAGCCACGAGCGGCGGCGCACGCCTCGGCGAAGTCGCCATGCCGCGCGGTATCATCCGCACGCCCGCCTTCATGCCGGTCGGCACCGTCGGCACCGTCAAGGCCATGTATCTCGATCAGGTGCGGGAGCTTGGGGCCGATATCATTCTCGGCAATACCTATCACCTGATGCTGCGGCCGGGTCCGGAGCGAGTTGCCCGCCTTGGCGGCCTGCATGAGTTGATCCGCTGGCCGCATCCGATCCTTACCGACAGCGGCGGTTTTCAGGTGATGTCGCTTTCCGGTCTGCGCAAGCTGGACGAGCAGGGCGTGACCTTCAAGAGCCATGTGGACGGTTCGCTGCATCATATGTCGCCGGAACGCTCCATCGAAATCCAGGGCATGCTCGATTCGGATATCCAGATGCAGCTCGATGAATGCATCGCGCTGCCGGCCGAACGCAAGGAAATCGAGCGCGCCATGGAAATGTCGCTGCGCTGGGCCGAGCGCTGCCGCGTCGCCTTTGGCGAGCAGCCCGGCAAGGCCATGTTCGGCATCGTGCAGGGCGGCGACCAGCCGGACCTGCGCATTCGTTCGGCCGAAGGGCTGAGAGAGCTCGATCTCAAGGGTTATGCCGTCGGCGGCCTTGCCGTCGGCGAGCCGCAGGATGTGATGCTGGGCATGCTCGATATTACCCTGCCGGTGCTGCCTACCGAAAAGCCGCGTTATCTGATGGGTGTCGGTACGCCTGACGATATTCTGAAATCGGTGGCGCGCGGCATCGACATGTTCGATTGCGTGATGCCGACCCGCTCTGGCCGCCACGGGCTGGCCTTTACCCGTCGTGGCCGCGTCAATATCCGCAATGCCCGCCATGCGGAAGATATGCGCCCGCTCGACGAGCAGTCCAATTGCCCGGCCTCGCGCGATTATTCCCGCGCCTATCTGCATCATCTCACCCGATCCAACGAGGCGTTGGGCGGCATGCTGCTCTCCTGGCACAATCTTGCCTATTATCAGGAGCTGATGCAGGGTATCCGCAAGTCGATCGAGGAAGGCCGTTTCGCCGATTTCTATGCGGAAACCATCGAAATGTGGGCGCGGGGCGATATAGACCCCATCTGACGCTTCCCGAATTTTTCTCCTGTTTCGGACGCTTTCCTTGGCACACGCGCCTTACGTTCTTTTCCGGGATGATACGACCGGCACGGTGACAGCCTTCACCGAGCCGGAAGAGATCATCGTCGCGGATGAACCGGCGTCGTTTTTTGCTGCGCTGAAGCGCATGGAAGAGCTGCGCCGGGCCGGGAAATACCTCGCCGGCTATATGTCCTATGAAGCGGGCTTCCTGTTCGAGCCGAAGCTTGCGCCTTTTGCGGACGAGCCTCGCAACGTGCCGTTTCTCAATTTCGGCGTCTTTTCCGGTCCGCAGCCGGATGAGGGGCGGTTCGCGCGCCCGGCAAATCTGCCGGATGCGGATGCGTTTCTGTCCGGTCCCGTGCCGGCATGGAGCCTTCAAGACTATTGCCAGCGTTTCGCGCGGCTGCACGGGCATCTGCGTCGCGGCGACTGTTACCAGGGCAATCTGACCATGCCCGTTCATGCCCGCTGGAGCGGCGATCCGCTGCCGGCCTTCTGGTCGCTGATCGAGCGGCAGCCGGTGAAATATGGCGCGCTGGTCGATCTCGGCGGCCCGGTCATCCTGTCACGCTCACCGGAACTGTTCTTCTCGGTTGACGGGCAAGGTTTCATCGAAACCCATCCGATGAAGGGAACGACGCCGCGCGGAGCCGATGTGGCAGAAGACCGGGCGATTATCGCGGCGATGCTGGCGGACGAAAAGACGCTCGCCGAAAACCGTATGATCGTCGATCTGCTGCGCAACGATATTTCCCGCATTACAGAAGTCGGCAGCCTTGATGTGCCGCGGCTGTTCGATATCGAGACCTATCCGACCGTGCACCAGATGGTGAGCCATGTGCGGGCGAAACTTCTGCCTGACGTGACGGTGGAAGATATCTTCGCCGCCCTGTTCCCCTGTGGCTCCGTTACCGGCGCACCGAAAATGTGGGCGATGAAAATCCTGCGCGAGTTGGAAGCGACGCCGCGCGACGCCTATTGCGGCGCAATCGGCTTCATGTCTCCAAGTGGTGAGATGCGGTTCTCCGTGGCGATCCGCACGCTCAGCCTGTTTGATGACGGCCGCGCCGTCTTCAATGTCGGCGGCGGTATCGTGTTCGATTCCGTTGCCGAAGCGGAGTATGACGAGTGTCTGCTGAAATCGAAATTCGCGGTGGGGGACAGGTTGCTTCGAGCTTAGTCGCCTCCCTCATTCCTGTGCTTGTCACAGGAATCCAGCCCGCCCAAGTCCTTGGGCTGAAAAGACTCCTCCCGCCGCACGGACGTGCGTCGACTGGATTCCTGTGACAAGCACAGGAATGAGGGAGGTTGGA
The DNA here is from genome assembly GCF_041954855.1 of Agrobacterium sp. LR_9. Taxonomy (NCBI): domain Bacteria; kingdom Pseudomonadati; phylum Pseudomonadota; class Alphaproteobacteria; order Hyphomicrobiales; family Rhizobiaceae; genus Agrobacterium; species Agrobacterium sp. LR_9. Next base: position 14,618 of record NZ_JAVAYA010000007.1, on the reverse strand, counting down.
GGAAGCTCCGAGGTAGGCAGCCAAATGTGTGCCCTTAGGAAAGCCGGCTACGGTTTTCGCTACCAAACGTCCTCAGCGCCCGATCACCTCAAACACCCCATTCTCCACCAGCACTTCCTTTGCCGCCGCATGGCTCAGAAAGCCCGCTGGGCTGGCACTGGCGCCATAGGCGCCCGATTGCAGGATGGCGAGGAGATCGCCGGCCTTGAGCTTCGGCAGCGCCGCATTACGGGCGAGCGTATCGAGCGGCGTGCAGAGCGGGCCGACGATGGTTGCCGTTTCCTCATGCGCCGCCAGCATCATGGCCGGTGCGACGATGGGATAGTTGCGCTTGACGATCTGGCCGAGATTGCCGGAGGCGGCGAGGTGATGATGCATGCCGCCATCCGTCACCACGAAGGTAGTGCCGCGCGAGGTCTTTACCGAATTCACCTCCGCCACATAGATGCCGCCGGGACCGGCGAGGAAACGGCCGGGTTCGACGATGACATGGGCGTCGGTTATCAGTTCATGCGCCTTCAGAAGCGCCTTGAGGTCGGGTATGGCGGCGCTGACTTTTTCAAGATCGAGCGGCGTTTCGCCTGCGAAATAGGGAATGCCGAGACCGCCGCCGAGATCGATGGTTTCGAGCGGCTTACCGAGCATCTCGGCCAAGCGCGCGGCAAGGGAAATGCCGTGTCTCCACTGGGAGACAAGCATGTCGGCATCGAGGATCTGCGTGCCGCCGTAAATATGAACGCCGACGAGATCGATATATCGGGCGTCCTTGAAGAGCGGCAGGACATTTTCCAGCTCTTCCTCATCGAAACCGAAGGCCGTGGCCTTGCCGCCCATGCGCATCGCGCCGGCCTGTGCATCCGGCACCGGATTGATGCGGATCGAAGCCCTAACCGGCTTGCCGATTGCCTCGATGCGGGTGATTTCCTCGGCGCTTTCGATGTGGATTTCGCCGATGCCGCCCTCGATCACTTCGCGCAGCTCGGCCATGCCTTTGCCGGGGCCGGCGAAGATGATGTTTTGCGTTGCGACACCGGCCTTGATCGCGGCGCGGTATTCACCGACGGACGCGATTTCCGCACCCGCACCTTCCTGCCGGAAAAGCGAGATGATGGCGGGCAGGGGGTTGGCCTTCACCGAATAATAGATATCGGCAAAACCGCCGAGCGCGGTTTCGAGATCGCGATAGGCGCGGCGCATGGCGGCGGCGTCATAGAGGAAGCAAGGCGTTCCGGTCCCGGCGACAATATCGCGCACCGGAAGTCCGCCGATCATCAGATCGTTCTCGCTTGTGTCGAATAACGCGGCTGCAAAAGCCGGGCCGTGGCTCTGGGGCTTATCCGTTGGCGCCATTGTCCGTCCGTTCGCGCACCAGCGCGCGGTAATCCACCTTGCCATTGGCCGTGACCGGCAGCCGTTCCACCAGTTCTATGGCGCGCGGGATCATGAAGGGGGCGAGCATTTCGGCGGCCTTCTTCAGAGCCGCCGTTACATCGATATTCTGGTTGGCGGCAGTCGCCACGGCATGGACCTTTTCGCCCGCAAAGGGGTCCGGCAGGCCGATGACGGCGACCTGCTGGAAAAGGCCTGTCGACATCAGGCTTTCCTCAACCTCGGTCGGGCTGATGCGATAGCCCGACGATTTGATCATGGCATCGTTGCGGGCGACGAAGCTGAAGAAACCATCCTCGTCCTCCACCGCCAGATCGCCGGAATAACACACGGTCTCGCCGCCCAGCGCCGCCGGAATGAAGGGGTGCGGGCGCAGCACCTTTGCCGTATCCTCCGGCCGGTTCCAGTAACCCAGCGAGACGGTCGGGCCGCGATGGACGAGAATGCCGGGTTCACCCGGCTTTGCCCTTTGTCCCTCGGCGGTGACGATGAAGATTTCGCATTCGGGAATGGCCTTGCCGATGGAGGTCGGGCGGCGGTCGATTTCATCGGGCGGCAGGAAGGTGGAGCGGAAGGCTTCCGTGAGGCCATACATCAGATAGATTTTCGTATCCGGCAGCTTCTCGCGCAGCGCTTTTACGGTTTCCTGCGGCACGCGTCCGCCGGAATTGGTGATGTAACGCAGATGCGGCAGAGGCGTCTTTGTGAGCGACGGGGCCGCTTTCGTCAGGATCGCCCAGATCGTCGGCACGCCGGCGAGACCCGTGATGGCATGGTCGCGCAGATCACGGACGATCTCATCGCCCAGCCGAAAGGTGGAGATGATCGTGGCCGCACCCTGTTCAACCGCCGTCAGCAGCTGGTTAAGGCCATAATCGAAGCTGAAGGGCAGGAGGGAGAGAATGCGGTCCTTGGCCGTAATCTCAAGATAGGTACGCACGATGCGCGCGCCGGCCAGAAGATTGCGGTGAGACAGCATCACGCCCTTCGGCGAGCCGGTGGAGCCGGAGGTATAAAGAATGGCGGCCAGGTCTTCGCCGATTGCCGTTGAAGGCCGGGCGGGTGTGTCGGCGCGGGCCTCTATCTCTTCCGCCAGCAGCACCGTGACGTCGGGAAGGTCTTCCAGTGCCGCTTTCAGCTCATCCATCATCGCGGCGTCGCTGATGACGATTTTTGCGCCGCAATCCTTAACGATATGGCGGATCTGCTGCGCCTTCAGCAATGCGTTCACCGGCACGAAGACGCCGGACGCCATGCTCACGCCAAAGATCGACCAGCATTCCTCGATGCCGCGCGGCAGATAGATGACGACGCGGTCTCCGCGTTGCGCTCCGGCTTCCTGCAATGCCGCCGCGCAACGGGCCGCCGCTGCGGCAAATTCGCGATAATTCAGCGATCGGTCCCTGTGGACGAGGGCCTGATCGTCGCTCGCCGCGCGGGCGGTAAGCAGGTGGTGCAGCAGGAAATGGGGTGTCATATCCCCCGTTCCCTGAGGACGAAGGCGATGAGATCGGCCGGCGTGCCGAGATTGTCGGGCGTGAAATGTTCGTCATCGAGAATGATGCCGAAACTTTCGCCGAGGAAAATCATCAGTTCCAGAAAGCCGAGCGAATCGATTACGCCGCCTTCGAGAAGCTGCGTATCGGCGGAAAAGGGGGCATAGGCGGGAAAACGGTAGGAGAGGTAGGAATAGATGGTATCGGCAACGTCGATTTCACTCTTTTTCGCTGCAAGCATGCTCGTTCTCCGATTTCCCCGCGTCTTTCCCAATGACCTGCCCGGAACGGCGCTTTTTCTGTAAAGGCCAAGATTCCGTCAAGTCGCGCACGACTCACTAAAATACCTACGGTGGCAATAACACCAACTCTGAGTATGCTTCGTTAATAAATCGTGGGTTCCATGCGCCTTTTACTTGTATCGGTGCAGATTTATGTGCGGCAAGCCCGCCGGCCTTTCGCTCTGCGCCCATTGCCGCCATGGTCAGCGCAAGCCGGCCATGGCCAAGAAGGTGGCGGGCGATTGCGGATATGTGCCTTTGCGCGACCTGCCGGTCTTCACAATGGATGAGGCGCGCGGATGGCAATCCTTTGGTCGTGGTTTTCAGGAAGACCAGTGGGTAATGGCGGTTCTCCGCCTCCATCACGGCCACGATGCAGCCGAGACGGGCGTGGTCTTCCAGCAGGTCGCGCATTTCGGCGGAGAGTATTTCCGGTTTTATCTCGCCTGGCGGGCGCAGCCGTGCGCTTGCCGGGCGAATCGCTGCAAAGGGCAGCGGATAAAAAAGCGTGCAATCGGTTACCGTCGCAAAGCCCAGCCTCTCATTCAGCTTGCAGGCTTCGGGAGAGGGGGTGAGATCGGTGAAGATTTCGTCCTCATTGGAGGATGCCATCTGCAACATGCGCGGGGCGAACCAGCGACAGGAAGGCTCCACATACCAGCTGGACAGGTTGACGACGATCCTGCCGGTCTGCGGCAGACGGCTTTTGATCGTCAGCAGAACGCCTGCGGCATCGTCGCCCTTCATCAGCAATTGTCCGATCGGACCGAGTTCGCGCCGCTCGTGATGTTCGCTGACGAGCGACAAACCGCGCGACCAGAAGGCCTCGGTTTTTTCCGGGAAGCCTTTCGCCAGAAGAGCGACGGCGGCAACGCGGTTTCCGTTGTCGATCGGTACGATTTTCAGGGTCGCTCTCCGCAGGTCTGGCGTCGTTCTGGGCGGGGAGGGATTTTCAACTCCGCCGCGTAGTATCGGCTTACGACGATAGATTTACCGTCCCGTTAATCGCAATGGCTGCAGCGGGTTGGAGGCGATCACATTTCTATGAATGGCGGGCGCGCGCGGTTACGCGCGTCCGCCTCTGTCTTATCCAATCAATAAACCACGACGCCGCGAATGCTTTCGCCCTTGTGCATCAGGTCGAAGCCCTTGTTGATGTCTTCGAGCGGCATGGTGTGGGTGATCATCGGGTCAATCTGGATCTTGCCTTCCATGTACCAGTCGACGATCTTCGGCACATCCGTGCGGCCGCGCGCGCCACCGAAGGCGGTGCCCATCCAGTTGCGGCCGGTGACGAGCTGGAACGGACGCGTGGAGATTTCCTGGCCGGCACCGGCAACGCCGATGATGACCGACTTGCCCCAGCCGCGATGCGAGGCTTCCAGCGCCTGGCGCATGACTTTGGTATTGCCGGTGCAATCGAATGTGTAATCGGCGCCGCCGATCAGGTCGCCATTGCGCTTCGTCATGTTGACGAGGTACGGCACGATATCGTCGCCGACTTCCTTCGGGTTTACGAAGTGGGTCATGCCGAACTTCTCGCCCCAGGCCTTGCGGTCGGGGTTGATGTCCACGCCGATGATCATGTCCGCGCCGGCAAGGCGCAGGCCCTGCAGCACGTTGAGGCCGATGCCGCCGAGGCCGAAGACAATCGCCGTGGAGCCGATCTCGACCTTGGCGGTGTTGATGACCGCGCCGATACCGGTCGTCACGCCGCAGCCGATGTAGCAGACCTTGTCGAAAGGTGCGTCGGGATTGATCTTGGCGAGCGCAATCTCGGGCAGAACCGTATAGTTCGAGAAGGTCGAGCAGCCCATATAATGATGGATCTTGTCCTTGCCGATGGAGAAGCGCGACGTGCCGTCCGGCATCACGCCCTGGCCCTGAGTGGCGCGGATGGAGGTGCAGAGATTGGTCTTGCGCGAGGTGCAGGAGTAGCATTCGCGGCATTCCGGCGTGTAGAGCGGAATGACATGGTCGCCCTTCTTGACCGAGGTGACGCCCGGTCCGACATCGACGACGACGCCCGCGCCCTCATGGCCGAGAATGGCCGGGAACAGGCCCTCCGGATCGGCGCCCGACAGGGTGAAATCGTCTGTATGGCAGATGCCGGTCGCCTTGACCTCAACCAGTACTTCGCCGGCGCGCGGGCCTTCGAGTTGAACGGTCATGACCTCAAGCGGCTTTCCGGCCTGAATGGCAACTGCGGCGCGAACGTCCATATCTTATCTCCTGGCATTGTTTTGTGATTGAACAGGGCTGTTTTGCCCGAGCTTGGCTTGAGGGACAAGGGGCGAGCCCAAGTTTGTGTTTTCGGAAGAAACCGTGAATGCAAACCCCATACTGCCGTTAGGCGGTCATACGATTTTATTGTCGAGACCTAATTTACTAATAAATAAACTAAGCATATGAATTTGCTTCATATTTTTAGGTTCCGATTGAGTTTTGATTTACGGTTTGCGTGTTAATTGACCCCTGTATTTCAGGGGTCAGGCGAAGTTGCTCGAAAAGCGGCGCCGCCGGCGACCAACGAGCAATTTTCGAGCCACCGGCGTGAGCCGGACATTTTTTAGCGTCGCAGAAAGCAAGGCCTGTCGCTTTTCACAGCGCGCCTTTCCCATGGCGATGAGCGACATGAAACGGTGTTTTGATGACGAGCAGGCGGATTAAAAAAGCGGCATGGAAATGGAGCATGTTTTCATCGCTCCTCAGGGACCGCGCGGGTACCTTCGCCATCATGACCGCTCTGCTGCTGCCGGTCTTTATCATTTTGCTGGGGCTGCTTTTTGAGGGTGGCAGGGCGCTGGCCTATTACAACCAGTCAAAGCGGGTCATGGCCATGGCATGCGAAAGAGCCACCAAGCCGACACGTACCTACACGTTGCTTGACACTGTCCGGCGCGACAATGTGACCGCGGCCTTCGATGCGATGATTCAATCCACGAAGCAGAAGGTCCTCTCGCGCGACGTGCAAGTGAAATGGACTGAGACAAAAATCAATGCCGAGTTCAGTTACGGGCTGATTTTCTCGGAGATGTTCAATCTCGAGAAGCTGAAATATCGCCTTGCATACTCTTGCGAGGGCATCCCGCCCTATCCCGAGGATGATGCGGTCATCATTGACAATATGTTCGAGAGCAACGCTCTCGGCGTCGAGCGGGTTCTGAAAAACGGCGTCACCAAGGAAACCCCCGGCGGTTGCTGGGGTGTCTATCCCTATTCGGAGATCGGATGGGATGGCGGGACCGGCCCCGGCGTCGAGTTGCAGGATTGGAGCAGCCCCTGCTGCCGCCGCAATCACAACTGGCAGGGCTATCCGGCGGGAATGCAGAGCAAGAAACTCAACGAGGCCCCCACCGCCAACGACAAAGCCTGTACTTTGAAGGAGGTCGATAAGGCAAAGACCACCGACAAAATCGAAATCGACAAGAATCCGGGCACCGAGCTCTCATTGCCAACCCGTTATGTCATGGAGCTCGATAGTGACTGGGGGCCGCCTGCGCCCGGCAAGAAAAAAAATATCGAAGCCAATAGCTCGATCTACAAGGATGTCGAGCTTCATCCCGGAATATATAAGATCATGGTTTGGTATAATGGGCGCCGGGCCGTCGAGGACGTGGAGAAAACAAACGGAATCAAGATCTCGCTCCAACAGCTCCTTCCTGACCTGAAACCCCAGCAGCGGGTGTGGGAGTTGACCCAGGATAAAAACAGTATTGCCTGGACGCCGAGGGATTACAGTTTCAGGGTCAAGGCCTACTCGATCTATCGGGTGACGATTGAGGCAACCGGCCTGAGCGACAGCTTTGGTGGCATCATCACCGGTTTCCAGCTCATCTACGTGGATCGAATGGAAGAGGGCTGAGATGAAGTCCTTACTTTCCCCGCGTCAGGATAAAAGCCGTGGTGGCCCGAGCAGATGCCGGGTCGCGCATGCCAAATGTTATCGGCTGCTCGGCGACCGAAAGGCAGCAACGGCGGTTGAGACGGCTCTGCTGTTGCCGCTGTTTTTTGCGCTGATTTTCGGGACGCTCGAAATCGGCCTGCTGATGCTCTATTATCTTTATCTCTCGTTCGCATCGAATGCGGGTATCGAATATCTCCGCAAGGCGGCGTCGGACGGTAAACCGGCGACCGAGATTGCGTTGCGCAAGGCAATCGCCTCCAATTTCATTGGAGGGACTGACGAAATCACTCTCAAGATCGCCCTTTTGCCGATTCCTGACGACGATATTGCCGAAGCCAAAGTGCCCATACCGATCGTGAACGATTTTCGCCCGCCCGCCGATACCGCCGGGCAGTACATTCTGGCCATCGGTTACAACTGGAATTTTTTGATGCCGACGACGCGTTTCCTCGTGCCGGACACGGGCGGCATTCATCAGTTGCGCAACATTTCCCTGGCGATCACTGCCGTGCGGGTGACGGAATGAAAAAAACGACATGGTTTTTGCGTCTTGCTGGTTTCGGCCGTTGCCGTTCTGGCGCCGCGGCGTTGGAAATGGGGCTTTTGGCGCCGCTGCTTGTCCTTATGCTTGCAGTGATCATTGAGGTCGGGCGGGGTTGGCTCAGCTATGACCGGTTCATGACGATAGTCGACGATTCAGCGCGCTGGGCGGCAAGATTCCCCGAATTCGAGGAACGGGTGCGCACGGGGGTTCCGAGTTTCGTCGTCCTTTCCGGCAGCGGCATTCTCCAGACGGGCAAACTCGACCTGACGCTGAGAAGCGTCAAACTGGTGGACAAGATCGCCCGGCTGCAATTTCCCGCCCACAATTTTCTGGGATCTGCCGAAGATGTGCCTTGGGAGAAAACCGTGATCGCCAACGGTTTCGTCGCTCAGGACGCTATCATTGTTGTCTCTGGGCGGTACAGCTATCGGCCTCTGATCGCTGCGGTGGCCGATATCACGCTCAAATTCGAATATGTTGCGGCCGTCAACCCGTTCTTTTCCCAGCGATATCCTTACCAGAGCGGCAAATCGGATTTCGCAAAGTGGAACCTCAAGCGCTCGCCATTCAAACCGAACTGATCGGCCTCAGACAGCCTCTGTCGCGACCTGGCTTTCGCCGAGCCACGCCGCACAATCCCGCAATGCCCGCGCTGCAATGAGCTGGCGTTTCATGATCGTCTTGTCCTTGCCGCGAAAACGCTTCACGCCCTCCGGCTTGACGATGGAGCCTGGCTCCAGTTCCGGGAACAGGCCGAAATTGATGTTCATCGGCTGGAAGGAGCGTTTGCCCGGCTCATCATCGGAAGAGAGGTGGCCGCCGGTGATGTGGTTGAGGAGCGAGCCGAGCGCGGTGGTGGCCGGCGGCAGGCTTGGGCTCTCACCCTTTTGCTCGGCGGCGGCGAAGCGGCCGGCGAGAAGGCCGACGGATGCGCTTTCCACGTAGCCTTCGCAGCCGGTGATCTGGCCGGCGAAACGCAGGTCCGGCCGCGATTTCAGCTTCAGCGAGCGGTTGAGCAGGATCGGGGAATCGATATAGGTGTTGCGGTGCAGACCGCCGAGGCGGGCGAATTCCGCATTTTCGAGGCCCGGTATCATGCGAAATACATCCGCCTGCACACCGTATTTCAGCTTGGTCTGGAAACCGACCATGTTGTAGAGCGTACCGAGCGCATTGTCCTGTCGCAGCTGCACGACGGCATAGGCCTTGACCGTGGGGTTATGGGCGTTGGTCAGTCCCATCGGCTTCATCGGGCCGTGGCGCAACGTCTCGCGGCCGCGCTCGGCCATGATCTCGATAGGCAGGCAGCCATCGAAATAGGGCGTGCCTTCCCATTCCTTGAAACCCACCGTATCGCCGGCGATCAGCGCGTCGATGAAGGCGTTGTACTGCTCTTCGTTCAGCGGGCAGTTGATGTAATCCTTGCCGGTGCCGCCGGGGCCGACCTTGTCGTAACGCGACTGGTACCAGCAGATATCCATATTGATGCTGTCGCGGTGGACGATGGGAGCGATGGCGTCGAAGAAGGCGAGCGCATCCTCACCCGTCTCGGCCTGGATGGCGGCTGCGAGATCCGGCGAGGTCAGCGGGCCGGTGGCGATGATCGAGCTGCCCCATTCCTTCGGCGGCAGGCCGTTCACCTCTTCGCGGATGATTGTCACCAAAGGGTGACTTTCCAGCTCTTTCGTCACGGCCTCGGAAAATCCGTCGCGGTCGACGGCGAGTGCTCCGCCGGCCGGCACCTGGTGCCTGTCGGCGCAGGCCATGATCAGAGAACCGGCAAGCCGCATTTCGGCATGGATGACGCCGACCGCATTGGCTGTCGCATCGTCGGAGCGGAAGGAGTTGGAACAGACCAGTTCCGCCAGCGTATCGCCCTTATGCGCATCCGTACCGCGCACGCCGCGCATTTCATGCAGGATGACGGGCACACCGCTTTGCGCGATCTGCCACGCGGCTTCCGAACCGGCCAGTCCGCCGCCCACGACGTGAATGGGAGAAGTGGTCTTGTCTTGCATGCTGGCGTCCATGTGCCTCCGCGGGGCAAAGGCTCCCGTCCGGCGGCTGTCTTTCGAGTGATTGTTCCGCACGGGTCCCGAAGGACGCGGCATTGTTTGCGGATGCACTAGCATGCATGGCCGGGGCAGCCAAATGTTTTTGAGGATAGGCATGTGAGAGAGGATGTGGTCTTTATGCCCCCGAGCCGCCCGAATGTAACGAGCGATCTCGTTTCCGTCCTGGATGTGTAATTTGTTGTGATGGTTGGCAGCATTTTAGTAGTGGACCATCTTCCTCCGTCATTCCTGCCTTGAGCCGGAATCCAGCCAGCCCAAGTCTTTGGGCTGAAAGGACTCTTCCCACGGCGCAGACGCGCCGTGACTGGATGCCGGATCAAGTCCGGCACGACGGGAGAGGAGCGTAGCGAACCAGCCACCGACAAGAAAGGGGGGCGGTGCCGCATGGCATGGTTCGCCGGGCCGATGTTCGTCAATCGCCGACTGGCGAGAATTTCAAGTATATCCTGCCAGAATCAAAAACGGCGCCAGAGGCGCCGCTTTTTTTACCTGTCGCTCAATCGTCGCGCCCTGGAGGTCGGGCAGCGGGACGATCGTTTACGCCTTAGCGGAACGAACGGGCTGCTACGTTACGGATGTCGTAACGGGTCAGGCCGATGTCGCTCAGAGCCTGGTTGGAAAGGCTGCCAAGTTCGTTGATCGTGCGGCGGTAGGAGATCCAGTTCTTTGCGATGCGGATGGGGTTCATGGTCGTTTCCTCAATCTATCTCTGTTGATTTCGTCTGCCGGCTCAGCGTTTCTCTGTGCTCTCGGCTGTTGAGGTTTATATATAGACATTGAGCCATGTTGTGCAGTGCAGAATTTAGGCTACTGCCATGCATTTGTGCACTATGTCGGCTAAATTTGCGGCTTTGAATATCATCTGAGCAAAATATGAGCGGAAATGCCTGTGTTTCAGGCGGTTTTGACGGGTTTGGCAGCCTTTGGCGGCGCTAAAGGCGCTTTCCGGTGTGAAAATGCGCGTCGGGAGGGGCTCGGACGCTATCCGGGCGCTGCGTAAATGGTCGGCCATCGATGCATTTTTCATCTGCCGACCCTGCGGGCGGTTGTGGCAATGCCGCTTCGACCCGGAGAACCGCCCAAAACGAAAAAAGGCCGGAGGCGGGAGCCTCAGGCCTTTTTGGGTAGGTCGTCTCGCATCCGCCGCAATGAGCGGCGGGGCGTATAATCAGAAGCCGACGGCGGTCTTGGCGACGCGGCGGATGTCCTGACGGCCAATGCCGAGGTCACTTAGTTCGCGGTCGGTCATGCGGCCGAGTTCGGTTACGGTCTGACGATACTTGCGCCAGTTGGTGAGCGAGCGTGCAATGTTCATTTTCATCTTCCTCTTCGTGCTGTTCAGTCTCTGCGGCCAGTCTTGGGAGGCTTTGGTCCGGGGCTGAACTCGATCTCTGTATGACCATGAATATAATCGGTTTAATCAAAACAAAAACAGACAAAGCAAGATGTCACCTATGCACGCATTGCAATGCAAGCCGGTAAAACAGGCCGATTGCGGCGATTCATGCATAATTTGTGACCAATTTGTGCGCTTTTGGTGGTCGCCTGGGGCTTCGGCAGAGCGAAGGCGTGAGGGATGACCGAATAAGGGGCGGGGCAGGTTGCGGAAGCCCATCAATTGCTGGTCTGGAGCAGGGGCCGGCAATCCATTAACAGGGCTGCGGCGCGCGCTATATATAATGTCAATGTAGCCGCATAAATATTGCCTGTTTTCTCCGCCCGCCTGCATGCGATGCGCCGGGCGATGTGGATCGGGAAGGCGATGGGAGGCGGATGTGGTGCGGCTTGCCGTTTCCGCCCAGAATCGCCTCTGTCCGGCTGTTGCGCCCTGTTCCCCGGCGCGGGTGGCGACTAAGCGGAGAGCGTGGCTGGCTCCTGCCACCGGCGCGGGGGGTGAGAAAAGTCCGGAGGAAACGAGAGGCGGCGATAAGGCGTGCTTGACCCTTTCTGAACATTGTGACATACCGCCGCCCAACGTGCGGGTATGGCGGAATTGGTAGACGCATTGGTTTTAGGTACCAACGCTTCGGCGTGGGAGTTCGAGTCTCTCTACCCGCACCACAAGCAAGGCATGGCTGCGCCACGCTTGCGCCAGAGTGCATCTTTATAAGATGCGGGGAGCTTCGGGGTTCATTTCTCCCCTTTGGTCTTTTTTCCGGTGCAGGCTAAACGGCGTCCGGCAGGGGCTTGTGTAAAGAAATAAGGGAAGCCACGGCCGGGCAACGATGTTTCCGGCGCAGTGCTCGAAAGTAAACCAACGGCTGTCTGAGCACCGCCGCCATGATGTGAAGGTTAGGAAAATGCAGGTTATCGAAACGCTCGCTGAAGGGCTGAAGCGCGAACTCAAGGTCGTTATTCCGGCTGCCGACATGAAGGCCCGTCTGGACGAGCGCCTGGTTGACGCCAAGGACAAGGTTCGCATCAACGGTTTCCGTCCCGGCAAGGTGCCGATGGGCCACCTGAAGAAGATGTACGGCAAGTCCATCATGGCCGACCTCGTCAACGAGCTGGTTCGTGAAAAGCCGACCGAAATCCTTTCCAGCCGCGGCGAAAAGTCTGCGACGCAGCCGGCCATCTCCATGACCGAAGACGAGCAGGAGGCCGAAAAGATCCTGTCGGCTGAATCCGATTTCGAATTCACCGTTGCCTACGAAATCATTCCGGCCATCGAACTGAAGGCCAATGACGGCATCAAGGTTACCCGCGAAGTTGTTGAAGTCTCCGAAGACGAAATCAACGAGCAGATCCTCAAGATCGCCGAAAGCGCCCGCACCTACGAGCCCAAGAAGGGCAAGGCCGCCGATGGCGACCGCGTCACCATGAACTATCTCGGCAAGGTTGACGGCGTTGCCTTCGACGGCGGCGCGGCCGAAGATGCCGAACTGGTTCTCGGTTCGGGCCGCTTCATCCCCGGCTTCGAAGACCAGCTGGTCGGCGTCAAGGCTGGCGATGAAAAGACCATCACCGTGACCTTCCCGGCCGACTACCCGGCTGCGAACCTTGCCGGCAAGGAAGCCAACTTCGACATCACCGTCAAGGAAGTTGCTGCTGCCGCTGCTGTTGAAATCAACGACGAACTGGCCACCAAGCTCGGTCTCGAATCGGCTGAAAAGCTGAAGGAAATCGTCAAGGGCCAGATCGAAAGCCAGTACGGCAACATCACCCGCCAGAAGGTCAAGCGTCAGATTCTCGACCAGCTGGACGAAATGTACAAGTTCGACACGCCGGCTGGCCTCGTCGACGCCGAGTTCGACAACATCTGGCGCCAGATCAACACCGATCTCGCTCAGTCCGGCAAGACCTTCGCTGACGAAGACACAACTGAAGAAGAAGCCCGCGAAGAATATCGCAAGCTGGCTGAACGCCGCGTCCGTCTCGGCCTCGTTCTCTCCGAAATCGGCGAAAAGGCCGGCGTTGAAGTGACCGAAGAAGAAATGCAGCGTGCGCTGTTCCAGCAGCTGCAGCAGTTCCCGGGCCAGCAGAAGGAAATCCTCGATTTCTTCCGCAACACCCCCGGCGCTTCCGCTTCGCTGCGCGCTCCGATCTTCGAAGAAAAGGTCATCGACAAGCTGCTCTCCGAAATCTCGGTAACGGACAAGACCGTTTCCAAGGAAGAGCTTCTGGCTGACGACGCCGAAGAAGCAACGGAAACCAAGAAGAAGGCCCCGGCCAAGAAAAAGGCCGCTGCCAAGGCTGACGACGCCGCTGAAGGCGAAGAAGCCGCTCCGAAGAAGAAGGCTCCGGCCAAGAAGAAGGCCGCTGAAGGCGACGCCGAATAATCTTCTTCAGTGCAAGCTGATTGAACAAGGGGCCGTAGCGAAAGCTGCGGCCTTTTTGTTTTGGGGCGTCCGGGTTCTGGGCGGTCGCGCGGGCTTCACTACCTTCGTTTCGATCACAATGCAGTGCAGCATGATTTTTTGCTGCATCTGCTCTTGTTCATCTCCCGTTCATCTGGCACCCTGCGCAGCATGATTTGCCCCGGCCGCTGCATGCGGTCGTTCGGGCATTGTGTGCCGCTCTTGCGCGGCCTTATCGCTGCCAAACCATTGGCCTTAAGCTTTTACCGTGCCTGCCGGGTTCTCCCGGTGCGCCCTTAATTTGCAAGGGGACAAGATATGTCGCCACGAACGGGTTTTACCCTTCTATTGTCTCTTTTCACCGCCGCTGGTACCGCGGCCCATGCCGATGAGGCCGGGCTGATCTGGAAGCCGGTGAAGAATTCCGACCGTTCCTATACGGCGCGTATCGGCGCGAAACTGCCGGTCGATACGCCCATTCGAGCAGGGCTGGAGATGGGCATGAGCGCTTCCAAAACGGGGCAGGTGGTGGATGCGCCGGTGCGGGTGTGGGGTAATGTCACGCTGCTGGCCGAACAGTTGCCAGGCGTCTCGCTCGCTCGCGATGTCGGCGTCATCTTCAATGCGCTGACGGGGTCGAGCAGCGTTTCCGTGACCTCGCAGCAGAAGCGCATCGTTACGCCGGAGCTGGATATCGAGGCGAACCGCAATTTCACCGTGCGTTATGACGGCACGGCGCAGCAATGGAACGGGGTGGATGTGTCGCAGTCGCTGCGCCTTTCCCGCTCCGAGACCGGCACGGCCTTTGTGCTGACGGGGGCGAGCCGTAACAGTTTCAACGAGTTCAGCAGCGGCGTGGCGGTGGAGCAGAAACTGGGCGATCACCTGACTGTGCGGGGGACGCTCGATCAGGGTTATGCGGATCATTTCCGGCCGGGGGTGAGTGCGCGGTACAGTATTCGGTGGTGAGGGGGGTGGGCTGTCTGCGCCGGGGTCGTCTCTAGATAAATGGGAAGCTGCAGATGAATGTCTCTCTTCCGTCATGCCGGACCTGATCCGGCATCCAGCCACGGCGCGTCTGCGCCGTGAGGGGAGTCTTTTCAGCCCAAGGACTTGGGCTGGCTGGACC